>NZ_JBQHTM010000003.1:0-114474 GCF_052065695.1 Intestinimonas sp. HCP28S3_D6 | reverse complement strand
CCGGCTGCGGCAGCATCGCCCAGGATGGAAGCCAGCGGCTTCCATCCTGACCGACGCTCTGATTAACTAAGTTCTACCGTGCAGGTGTCCAGCTTGCACTTGCAATTTGCGGTCTCTTTTTATCCCATCCATCCCATCAAAAGGAGGTCATGTGCTATGCCAAAACAGAAAACCGTCCCCGAACTGAAAGCCGAGCTCGCCGCCAATGAACGCAAGCTCACTCAGCTCCAACACAAAAAGCAGCAGCTTGAAAACCGCATCATCTACTACGAAAAAGGAGAACGACGCAAGCGGGCACACCACCTTATCACCCGTGGCGCAGCCATTGAAAGCGTCGTACCGCTGACAAAGGTTTTGACCGAAACTGAGTTTTATGCCTTTGCAGAAAAAGCTCTTGCCGTCCCGGAGGTCAAGGGCTTGCTCATGGAAGCGGTCAATGAACACAACCGGGCTGAACAGAAAGAGAGGTGTTGAGTATCGCACTATATCATTTTCATGTCACACAAATCAAGCGCAGCGCCGGACAGTCTGCTGTGGCTGCCGCCGCCTATCGCTCCGGCGAAAAGCTGCACAGCGAGTATTACGGTGAGGACAGCGACTACGCCAAAAAGGGCGGCGTAATCTGTTCCGAAATCCTGCTGCTGCCCCATGCCCCACCCTCTTTCGCTGATCGGGAAACCCTATGGAATGAAGTGGAGAGAGCGGAACGGGGAAAGAAAGCGCAGCTTGCATACAGCTTTGACATTGCTTTGCAGAACGAGTTTTCCATGCAGGAGAACATCGAGCTCGCAAGGCAATTTTTATTGGACAATTTCGTGAGCCGGGGTATGGTGGTGGACTTCTCTGTTCATTCCCCCGACAAGGAGAACGGCGGCATTTCAAATCCCCATTTTCATGTCATGTGTCCCATCCGGCCTATCCTGCCAAACGGGAAATGGGGCAACAAGCAGCGGCGGGAATATCTGTTGGACGAGCATGGCAACCGCATCCGTGACGAAGCAGGAAACTATGTATTCAATGCTGTACCGACTACCGATTGGGGCAGTCCCGACACCTTAGAGCATTGGCGGCAAGCATGGGCTGATCTGTGCAATCAGAAGTTTGCCGAGAAGGGTTTGGATTGCCGCATCGACCACCGTAGCTTTGAGCGTCAGGGGGTAGAGCAGATCCCCACCCAGCATGAGGGACCAACCGTCCGGGCGATGGAAGCCAAGGGCATCCGCACCGACAAGGGCGATCTCAACCGCTGGATCAGGAAAACCAATGCCATGCTCCGGGAGGCAAAATGGAAAATCGCCGCCCTGATCGACTGGCTGAAAGCTGTCAAAACCGAGCTTCCCAAGCCCCAGCCGCCGACGCTGGTGGAGCTTCTGTCCGCCTACTATGACAACCGTAACAAGGGCGCATACAGCGGCAAGGCCAGAATCGCAAATCTGAAAAAGCTGTCTGAGGCAGTCAGCTATCTGGAATCCAAGCATCTCTACACCGCTGACGATCTGGACACAGCGTTGCATACCATGCAGGGCAAAATCGACACGCTGAAAAAGTCTGCATTCGGGAAACAGGCCCGCATCAAGGAACTGGACGAGCTGCTTCGCATGGCGGATTACTACAAAGCTGGAAAGCCCGTTGCCGACAAGCTGAACACCATCCGCTTTGAAAAATCCCGCCAGAAGTATAAGTCCGAGCATGACGATACGCTTCGCCTATTCTACATGGCTGAGCGCAAACTGAAAGGACAGGTGGTGGACGGCAAGCTGCCCGCTGCCTCATGGCGTGCGGAAAAGGCCCGTCTGGAAACGGAGTACAGGGATTTGCAGACGGAGCTTACGCCCCTGTATGCCGACACAAAAAAGCTCTGGGCCATCCATTACAGCATCTATGAGGTGCAACATGAACAGGAGCGCCAGAACGCCGCTGTGCGGCAGAAAAAGCAAGAAATCGAACACTAATCTTTACACAAAATCAGGAGGTACTTATGAAACAGAAATCGCAATTTGAACACCTACTCGACCCGGAACTTTTGGAGGAAATCGAGGAATGGGAACAGCAGGAACACACCGAGCCGGAGGAATATTACTTCTCTAACCCCGATCCCTATTTCAAGCCCGCACCGTTGCCGCCCAACCATCCCAAACTCAATTTCTGGTTTGATGAGGACGGACACATTTGCGTGAAAAATCCATCCGCTTTCTGGCTGCCGGAGTTCACTTTACAGAAAGAGATTGGTGGCACGATCTACTCCGTCACAGGCAGCTATGACGGGACAGAAACGCTGGACAGAAAAATGGAGCGCATTATGGCTGAAAAGTTTACAGAAAAGTTGGAGGATTCCGAATGACAAATTCACAGACTCTTGGTACAATAGAAGCAACCAATCCTGTACTGGCAGTTGCCCCTTTGAAGGAGGAAACAGAAATGTTACGGGCAACTGACAAAATCACCGCACTCTATTGTCGCCTTTCCGTAGAGGATATGAATAAAAACGGCGGCAAAGAGGATGAATCGAACTCCATACAGAATCAAAAAATGATCCTGCTCCAGTACGCTAAAGAGAATCGCTTTCCTAACCCGACCTTTTTCGTGGACGACGGATACAGCGGCACGAACTATGACCGCCCTGGCTTCCAAGCCATGCTTGCGGAGATCGAAGCGGGACGGGTGGCAGTCTGTATCACCAAAGACCTATCCAGACTGGGACGAAATTCTTCGCTGACCGGGCTTTATATCAACTTCACTTTTCCGAAATACAATGTGCGATATATTGCCATCAACGACCACTTTGACACCATCGACCCCAACAGCACAGACAGCGATATTGCCGGTATCAAAAACTGGTTTAACGAGTTTTTCGCCAAGGACACCAGCCGCAAAATCCGGGCTGTGCAGAAAGCAAAGGGCGAGCGTGGTGTACCCCTGACAACCAATGTTCCGTTCGGTTATCGTAAAAACCCGGAGGACAAAACGAAATGGATCGTGGACGAAGCGGCGGCAATGGTAGTGAGGCGTATCTTCATGCTGTGCATGGAGGGCCGGGGGCCGATGCAGATCGCCAAGCTCTTGCAGGAGGAAAAGGTTCTGAATCCCACCGCATATAAGCGGCAGATCGGCATCAAGACTCCAAGCCCGGAAACCGCTAATCCCTACCATTGGAACACCAATACCGTTGTCCACATTCTGGAACGGCGGGAATACACAGGCTGTACGGTCAATTTCAAGACCTACACCAATTCGATCTGGGACAAGAAGCAGCGGGAAACGCCCCTTGAAAATCAGGCGGTTTTCTACGACACCCATCCGGCGATCATCGAGCAGGAAGTCTTTGACAAGGTGCAGGAGATCCGGCAGCAGCGTCACCGCAGAACGAAAACGGGCAAAAGTAGTCTGTTCTCTGGCATGGTCTACTGTGCCGACTGCGGAGCGAAAATGCGGTACTGCACCACCAACTACTTTGAGAAGCGGCAGGATCACTTTATATGCGCTAACTACCGCAGCAACACGGGAAGCTGTTCGGCTCACTTCATCCGGGCGGTTGTTCTGGAAGATTTGGTCTGGATGCACATGAAAGCGGTCATTTTCTATGTGACACGGTATGAGAAGCACTTCCGGGAGGTCATGGAGCAAAAGCTCCGCCTGTCCAGCGAGGAAGCCATCCGTGGACACAGAAAGCGTCTGGCACAGGCCGAAAAACGGTTGACGGAACTTGACCGCCTGTTTATCCGCATCTATGAGGACAATGTGGCAGGGCGTATCACGGATGAACGGTTCTCTATGATGAGCAAGACTTATGAGGATGAGCAGACGCAACTCAAAGTGGAAATTCAGAGCTTACAGCAGGAAATTGAAGTACAGGAACGACAGATTGAAAACTTGGAGCAGTTTATCCAGCGGGTACACAAATATGAGGATTTGCAGGAGCTTACCCCTTACGCTCTTCGGGAACTTGTCAAGGCGATCTACATTGAAGCCCCTGACAAGAGCAGCGGCAAGCGGCGGCAGAACATCCGCATTTCCTATGACCTTGTGGGCTTTATCCCGCTGAATGAACTTGTGAAAGAGGAAACGGCATGACCGAAGCCATGCCGTTTCTGCAAAAAACGATATTACTTTCTTACGACCCCCGCCCATTGCCGGAGGGCCTTTTTGTCATACCCAGCTGTCCTCGATCTCGTGCTTCTTCTCCCGAGTCATGAGCTCCTGGAGCACTACCTTGGGGTCCTTGCCATGGTAGAGCACCTCATAGGCCGCGGCGGCGATGGGCATTTCCACCCCCAGCTTGTCCGCCAGGGTCTTGGCGTTGGCGGCGGCGTAGTAGCCTTCCACCACCGCGCCGATCTCCTTGACGGCCTTGGCGGGCTCCATACCCTTTCCGATGAGGATGCCGCAGCGGCGGTTCCGGGAGTGCATGGAGGTGCAGGTGACGATGAGGTCGCCCACGCCGGCCAGACCGGCGAAGGTCTCCTTCCGTCCCCCCATGGCCACGCCCAGCCGAGCAATCTCGGTGAGGCCCCGGGTCATGAGGGCGGCCTTAGTATTGTCTCCGCAGCCCATGCCGTCACAGCAGCCGGCACACAGGGCGATAACGTTTTTCAGCGCGGCGGCCAGCTCCACGCCCGTCACGTCGTCGGAGGCGTAGACCCGGAACCGGGGGCTCATAAAGAGGTCCTGGACCAGCTCAGCGGCCTTCTGGTTCTTGGAGGCGGAGACCACCGCCGTGGGGACACCCCGGCCCACCTCCTCGGCATGGGAGGGACCAGACAGAGCCACCACCGGATAGTCCGGGCCCAGTTCCTCATGGATGGCCTCGGTGAGAGTGGTGGAGGTCTCCTTCTCGATGCCCTTGGACACCGACACTACCACGGTCCCCACCGTCAGGTGGGACGCCATCTGCCGCGCGGTACTCCGTACGGCGAAGGAGGGAGTGGCCAGGACTACCACGCCGCAGCCGGCAACGCAGTCCAGATCGGTGGTGAACTTGAGCTCCTTGGGAAGGGGCACACCCTTGAGCATGGGGTTCTCCCCTGTCTCCCGCAGGACTTTCGACTCCTCCTCTGAATAGGACCAGAGCGTCACATCATTTCCATTTTCTAAAAGCAGCATTGCAAGAGCTGTGCCCCAGCCGCCAGAACCAATGACAGCTACCTTCACGGTTATTTATACCCCCGTTTCCTTTTTCTTATGAAAGGTAAGCTTGTTCTCCTCACCTTTCAAAAGTCGACCGATATTGGTCCGATGTTTCCAGAGAATGAGGCCGCCGATCAAGATGGCCAGCAGGAGCAGGATCACATCATGATAGACAAACCAAGTGGCGAACGGAAAGGACGCTCCCGCCCAGCAGGAGCCAAGGGACACCCAGCGGGTCAGCGCGGTGAGAATCAGGAATCCTCCCCACACCACCAGGGCAATGCGCCAATCCAGCATGAGGGCAATGGTACCGCCGGAGAGGATACCCTTTCCGCCCTTGAACTGGAACATGCAGGGAAACATATGCCCCAGCAGGCAGAAGAGGCCGGCCCAATACTTACCCAGAACGGGACCCATCCAGCCGCCCACTACCGTACCGATGACCATCGTTCCGATCAAAACGGCGAGGATCGCCTTGAGAACGTCACAGAGGATGACCACAAAGGTCAGTCCGCCTCCGAACACCCGGTGGAAATTGGTGAGTCCAGCGTTGCCGCTGCCGTGGTTGCGGATGTCATTGCGCAGAATATACTTGGAGACGATGACTGCGCCATTGAAGCATCCAAGGAAGTAGGCAACTGCCGCCACCCCCAAGAATACTCCGGCCAGTAAAAGAAAGCCCTGAGAGACCTCTGAGTTCATTGGTGCCATCCGTCATTCCTCCTTATCGCCTTTCTGCCGGATGGTCAGCCGCACCGGCGTCCCCTCCAGGCCAAAGGTGGCTCTGATCTGGTTTTCGATATACCGCTGATAGGAGAAGTGGAAGAGCTGCGCGTCGTTGCAGAAGCAGACGAAGTGAGGGGGCTTCACGCCCACCTGGGTGATATAGAAGATCTTCAGCCGACGGCCCTTGTCCGTGGGAGGCTGGACCCGCTGGGTGGCGTCGGCCAGTAGGGTGTTGAGCATGCCGGTGGTGATACGCATGGCCGCCTGGTCGTTGACGTAGTTGATGAGCTCAAAGAGCCGGTTCACCCGCTGGCCGGTGAGGGCGGAGATAAAGACGATGGGGGCATAGGTCATGTAGGAGAGGTCCCGGCGGACCTCCTCTCGCATGCGGTCCATGGTCTTGTCGTCCTTCTCGATGGCGTCCCACTTATTGACCACGATGATGCAGGCCTTGCCCGCCTCGTGGGCTAGACCAGCCACCTTGGTGTCCTGCTCAGTAAGCCCCTCGTTGGCGTCGATGAGGATGAGACAGACGTCGCTGCGCTCGATGGCCATGGTGGCCCGGAGGACGGAGAACTTCTCGATGCGGTCGTCCACCTTGGACTTCTTCCGCATACCGGCGGTGTCGATGAAGAGGTACTTGCCCTGCTTGTTTTCAAAATAGCTGTCCACGGCGTCCCGGGTGGTGCCCGCCATGTTGCTGACGATGACCCGCTCCTCCCCCAGGATGCGGTTGATGAGGGAGGACTTGCCCACGTTGGGCTTGCCGATGACGGCTACCTTGATCACGTCGTCGGGGGTGTCGTCGGCCTCCTCCTCGGGGAAGTACTGCACGCAGGCGTCCAGCAGGTCGCCGGTGCCGTGACCGTGGACGGCGGAGACGGCGATGGGGTCCCCCAGGCCCAGGTTGTAGAACTCATAGATGTCCGGGTTGGTGGCGCCCACCTGGTCCATCTTGTTCACCGCCAGCACCACCGGCTTCCGGGACCTCAGGAGCATGTTGGCCACCTCCTGGTCAGAGGCGGTGAGGCCGGTCTTGATGTCGCAGAGGAAAATGATGACCGTGGCGTTCTGAATGGCGATCTCCGCCTGCTTGCGCATGAAGGTCAGGATCTCGCTGTCGGTACCGGGCTCGATGCCGCCGGTATCCACAATGTCGAAGGTATGGCCGCACCACTCCGCCTCGGCATAGAGCCGGTCACGGGTGACGCCGGGGGTGTCCTCCACGATGGAGAGGCGCTTGCCCACCAGTTTATTGAACAGCATGGACTTTCCCACGTTCGGGCGTCCAACGATGGCCACAAGAGGTTTCATTGGCGGCACATCCTTTCTATTGATACTCCTTACGGATTATAGCGGTAGTATTCCTCCTCCGGCGGGAGGGCAGAGCCGGTGTGCTCCACCGGCAGGCCGAAGATGGCGTCCACCAGGTCAAAGCCGCTCTCCTCGTCCAGGGGGATGATGGGGACACCCAGGGCGGCCTGGGCCTCTTCCACCGTCATATCGTCCAAAAATACCCGCTCCCCGGACCGGAGCATGTTGGCGGGGATATACAGCACCTCCCCCAGCTCCACCCCTTTGAGCTGCCCCACCAGGTCGGTACCGGTGATGAGTCCCGACACCGTGATGGTCTCGCCGAAGAAGCGGTTACGGATGGGATAGACCTTTCCCCTTATTTTATCGCATTTTTCCCGGCACATGTCAACGATTTCCTGCACAAAAGGCGCCGCTGACACACCGGTGGCCACGGAAAAGGCGGGGGGCGCAGCTCCGGGGTCCTGGTCCTCCAGAGCCATGGCCGCCTGGCTCAACAGCAGTCGCAGCATGCCCACGCCGTTCTCCAGCTGGGCCATGTCCTCATAATAGGACTTCTCCGGCAGCGTCCGGCCGGCGATGAGGTAGAACTCGTCGGAGCACCAGGCCAGGGCGGTGCCGTGTCCGGCCTGGAAGGCCCGGCCGAAGGCCTCCACCTGGTCGATCAGAGCGGCAGCCTGGTCCGGCGTATAGGGGTCGATATGACACAGGCCCTCCCGGAATTTGGTCACCCCCACCGGCACCACCGCCACACTGTTCACCCGGGGATAGAGCTCCCCCAGCTCCCGTAGGGTGCGATCCAGGGCGGGGCCGTCGTTGACGCCGGGGCAGGCCACCACCTGGCAGTTCATCTCGATCCCCGCCGCCGCCAGCCGCTTCATGACGTCCAGGCACTCCCCCGCCCGGGGATTTTTCAGCATAGCCGTGCGCAGCTCCGGGTCGGTGGCGTGGACGGAGATGTTCACCGGGCTCACCCGCAGGTCGCAGATCCGCTGGATCTCCCGGGGCGAGAGATTGGTGAGGGTAATATAGTTGCCCAGCAGGAAGGAGAGCCGGGCGTCGTCATCCTTGAAATAAAGGGTCTTCCGCATCCCCGGCGGCATCTGGTCCACAAAGCAGAAGATACACTGGTTGGCGCAGGAGCGGGCCCGATCCATGAGGTAGGTCTCAAAGTTGAGGCCCAGATCCTCCCCCTCCTCCTTGCGGAGCTTTACCGTCCGCCGCTGGCCATCCTCCCCCTGAAGGGTCAGGGTGAGCCTGGCGTCGTAGCCGTAAAACTTGTAGTCCAGCACGTCCACCACCCGGTGGCCGCTGATCTCCAGCAGAGTCTCCCCCGGGCGGACGCCTGCCCGCTCCGCCGGGCTGCCGCTGTCCACCGAACGTATTTTCGTGCTCACAGGCTCACATCCTTTTCTCTCGCACGCGCAGGCGCGTGTGAGAAAGAGAATACAGCCCGCGGCGTCGCACTCGCTTCGCTCGCACGCTTGCGGGCTGATCGGTGTTTTTCCCGATGCACATGTCATCGGAAAAAACAAATTCTATTTTCTTCCGCCGTCTGCGGACGGCGGAACTCTTCGAGGCTCCTGCATAACCGATGGCCTATTGCAGCTTTTTTGATCTTCCGCCGTTTCTTGCCTTATTGTACCCGAATTGCGGGCAAAAAGAAAGAGGGGTTGCCCCCTCATTTCTTTTTGCCTGTTTAGTTGGCCTTGGACTCGGTGGCCTCGACCTTGCCGAACTCACGGCCATTGTAAGTCATGCAGGACTTGCACAGCCGGTGAGGCAGGCGGTAAGCGCCGCACTTGGGGCACTTGTTGAGACCGGGGGTCTCCAGCTTCCACACGGAGCTCCGGCGCTTGTTCCGACGCTGCTTGGATACTTTAGACTTAGGGACTGCCATTTGTGACACCTCCTTGAATACCCTGCGCGGGTACTGCTAGTTTACTCGCTCTCTTTGTCCTCCAAAAGCTTGGCAAGTACTGCCAGCCGGGGGTCTACCTCGGGCTTGCACCGGCATGCTTCCACGTTGAGGTCAACGCCGCACCCGGGACAGATGCCCTTGCAGTCCTCTGAGCAGAGGTTCTTGCTATCCATTGCGAGGACGAACGCCGTGGTAGCCACGTCGTCCAGATCCACCTCGTCTCCGTCCAGCAGGACGATCTCGTCGTCGCTCCGCTCGTCGGCCAGCTCCTGGGCCAGCAGCGTTTCCAAGCGGACCGTCTTCTCCCGGGCGAACGGTTTGGCGCACCGGTCACAGACAAGATGGAGCGTGGTGGCGGCCGTTCCCTCCAGCACCAGCGCACCCGCCATGTTGCGGACCTGCCCGGTCACCTGGACCGGCTGGTCGATGGGGTGGGCACCGCCGAACTCCAGGTCGGAGAAATCCAACTCGTAGGAGAAGGGGCACACGCCTCCGGGCACGTTGATGATGTTCTTCAGGTTCAGTCGCATGGCACACCTCGCATAATGGCACGTCAAATATTATAGTCAAGAGTTCTGTCAATGTCAAATACTTTCTTCACTTTTTTTCTGAAATATGATAGAGTGTATGCAACTACCACAATCGGGAGGTCCCCATGAGAGAGTTTACCGTGACAAAAAACGACGCCGGGCAGCGTCTGGACCGCTGGCTGGGCAAGACCCTGCCCCTCCTCCCCGCTCCCCTGGCCCAGAAATACATCCGTCTCAAGCGGGTGAAGCTCAACGGAAAGGGGGCCAAGCGGGACACCCGCCTGGCGGTGGGCGACCTTCTCCAGCTCTACATCAACGACGAGTTCTTTGACGCCCCCGCCCCCGAAAACGCCTTCCTCTCCGTCTTCAAGCCCCAGCTGGACATCGTCTATGAGGACGAGCACATCCTCCTGGTGAACAAGCGCCCCGGCCTGCTGGTCCACCCCGACCAGGGGGAGTACGTCAACACCCTCATCACCCACATCCAGGCCTACCTTTATCAGAAAAAGGAGTGGGACCCCCGTCAGGAACACTCCTTCACCCCCGCCCTGTGCAACCGCATCGACCGGAACACCGGCGGCATCGTCATCGCCGCCAAGACCGCCGAGGCCCTGCGTATCATGAATCAGAAGATCAAGGACCGAGAGATCGAAAAGTATTATCTGTGTGCCATCCATGGCCGCATGAACCCGCCCGAGGGCAAGCTGGAGGGCTTTCTCTCCAAGGACGAGAGCAAAAACCAGGTCACCGTCCACAAGACGCCGGTGCCCGGCGGGCGGACCGCCGTCACCCTCTACAAGACCCTGAGGGTACAAAATGGGCTCTCCCTGGTGGAATGCGAGCTCATCACCGGCCGCACCCATCAGATCCGAGCTCAGTTTGCCGCCGCCGGCCATCCCCTCCTGGGCGACGGCAAGTACGGCCGCAACCGGGACAACAAGCGCTATGACCGGAAGTTTCAGGCACTCTGGTCCTATAAATTGGTCTTTTCCTTCACCACCGACGCCGGCGTTTTGGAGCCCCTCAACGGAAAAAGCTGGCAGGTGGAACAGGTTGATTTTGTAGAGGAATATTTCCCCCGATCCCCCCGCAAAAATACCCCTTAAAATTACAGGAAATCCATTGACATTTCAGGGGAGACATTATATATTGTACCTTGCTATTTTCCGTCGGAATCTGGCCATCATTTGGAGAGGAGGGTGATAAATGTCCAAGGAGCTCATCCGTTTGACGGACTGCGTCATGTCTTACGACGATGACATTGTACTGGATCATTTAAACCTCTATATCAATGACAAGGAATTCCTCACGCTGCTGGGTCCCAGCGGGTGCGGCAAGACGACCACCCTGCGTATCATCGGTGGTTTTCTCACCCCCACCTCTGGCGACGTTTTTTTTGACGGCGTGAGGATTAATGATGTTCCCCCCCACAAACGGGCGGTGAACACCGTATTCCAGAAATATGCCCTGTTCCCCCACCTGAATGTATTCGAGAACGTGGCGTTCGGCCTTCGTCTGGGCAGCACCGAGACCAGCCAGGTCAACGGCAAGCCGGTTACCCGCAAGGTGAAGATTCCCGAGGCGGAGATCCGCCGCCGGGTCATGGAGATGCTGGAAATTGTCAACCTCAAGGGCTTTGAAAAGCGCTCTATCTCGGCCCTGTCCGGCGGTCAGCAGCAGCGGGTGGCCATCGCCCGGGCTCTGGTGAACCAGCCCAAGGTGCTCCTTCTGGACGAACCCCTCGGCGCCCTGGATATGCGCCTGCGAAAAGATATGCAGAACGAGCTCAAACGCATCCAGCAGGAAATGGGCATCACCTTTATCTACGTGACCCACGACCAGGAAGAAGCCCTGGCCATGAGCGACACGGTAGTAGTCATGGATGGAGGCCGTATACAACAGATCGGTACCCCTGAGGACATTTATAACGAACCCAAAAACGCCTTTGTGGCCGACTTTATCGGCGAGTCCAACATCATCGACGGCATCATGCGCGCCGACGGGGTGGTGGAGATCTTCAACCGGAAGTTCCAGTGCCTGGACAAGGGCTTTGCCAAGGACGAGCCGGTGGACGTGGTTATCCGACCCGAGGACGTGGATATCGTGGACGAGGCCAGCGGGCAGCTGAAGGGCACGGTCACTTCTGTCACCTTCAAAGGCGTTCACTACGACACCATCGTGGACTTCTACGGCTTCAAGTGGCTTATCCAGACCACCGACTTCTGTCCCGTGGACAGCCACATCGGCATCAAGATCGATCCCGACGGCATCCACGTCATGAAGAAGAGCGCCTATTCCGGTATGTTCGGCGACTATTCCTCCTATTCCGAGGAATATGATGAGATCGGCGATGTAGACTACGACCCTGAACAGGAGGAGAGCTTCCGGGAGGACGGCCATGAAGAAGAGTAAGCGCCCCCTCCTGGCCATCCCCTATGTGGTCTGGATGGCCCTTTTTGTTGTCGCCCCTATCATCATGGTGGTGATCTACGCTTTCAGCACCGCCAGCGGCGGCTTTACCCTGGATAATTTTGCCCGGATGGGAACCTATACCGTCATCTTTACCCGCTCCTTCAAACTGGCCATTATCGCTACCTTCGTCTGTCTCCTCATCGGCTATCCCCTCTCCTATATCATGGCCAAGGAGGGTCCCCGGTTCCAGCGGGTGGGCATGATGCTTATCATGCTCCCCATGTGGGTCAACTTTCTGCTGCGGACCTACTCTTGGATGTCCATCCTGGAGAAAAACGGTCTTATCAACCAGTTCTTCTCCGCCATCGGGCTCTTTGACCTTATCAATGCCATTTTCGGCACCGACATCCAGTACTTCCACATGATCGGTACCCAGGGCGCCGTAGTACTGGGCATGGTCTACAACTACCTGCCCTTCATGATCCTACCCATCTACTCGGTCATCGTCAAGCTGGACAATTCCCTGCTGGAGGCAGCCCGGGATTTGGGGGCTAACTCCACCGCTGTCTTTCGGAAGGTGATCTTTCCCCTGTCCCTTCCCGGTATCCTCTCCGGTGTGACCATGGTGTTCGTCCCCTCGGTGTCCACCTTCGCCATCTCCCGCCTGCTGGGCGGCGGCACCCAGATGCTGCTGGGCGATCTCATCGAGCAGCAGTTTTTGGGCGGAGCCTATAACCCCCACCTGGGCAGCGCCATCGCCCTGGTGATGATGCTCATCGTGATCGTCTGTATGTGGGTCATGAACCACTTCGGCGAGGGCGAGGAACAGGCGGTGTTGCTATGAGTCTGCAAAAGAAAAACGGTTTCATGAACCGGCTGTTCATGGGCCTGGTCTTTCTCTTCCTGTACGCTCCCATCCTCCTGCTCATCGTCTTCTCCTTCAACTCCGGCAACAGCAGCGTGGTCTGGAAGGGCTTCTCCCTCCACTGGTATGTGGAGCTCTTTCAGGACCGGTTGATCATGCAGAGTATCTACACCACCCTGCTGGTCTCCCTGTTGGCCACCGCCATCGCCACTGTGGCGGGTACCTTTGCCTCCATCGGCTTCTATGCCATGCGCCGCCGGTGGCGGGACCCCCTGATGACGGTGAACTCCATCCCCATGATGAACGCCGATATCGTTACCGGCGTCAGCCTGTGCCTGCTCTTTGTGGCGGTTTTCGGCTTCTGGAACGAGTTTGCCGAAAACTACCGCATCACCTTCAGCCTGTTCGGCGAGGTCTACCGCGTCACCTTTCCCAGGCTCACCCTGGGCTTTGGCACTCTGCTCATCGCCCACATCACCTTCAACATCCCCTATGTCATCCTGTCGGTGGGCCCCAAGCTGCGGCAGATGGACAAGAACCTGGTGGACGCCGCCCAGGATCTGGGCTGCACCTGGTTCCAGGCTTTTTGGAAGGTCATCCTGCCTGAGATCATGCCTGGCATCGTCTCCGGCGCCCTCATCGCCTTCACCATGAGCGTGGACGACTTCGTCATCTCCTACTTCACTGCCGGCTCTGCTACCTCCACCCTGGCCATGGCCATCTACGGCATGACCAAGAAGCGGGTGAGTCCGGAGATCAACGCCGTATCTACTCTGCTTTTTGTGACGGTGCTCACTCTGCTGGTCATCGTCAACGTCCGGGAGGCCCGGGCGGAAAAGGCCGCCGCCGCACAGCGGTTCGACTGAGGTCTTTTGGCCCAAAGGGCCTGAAGATAAAATCACCTATTCAACTGGAGGAATGATCAATTGAAGAAACTCGTAGCCTTGACCCTCGCCGGTTCCCTGACGATGGGCCTGTTCCTGACCGGCTGCTCCGTGGAGCAAGTGAGCACCGACACCAGCACGCCAGTCAGCAGCGGCAGTGAAGGCAGCGCCAATACCGGTGACCGCGTGCTCAATGTGTGCAATTGGGGCGAATACATCGACGAAGACCTGATCACTCAATTCGAGGAGAAGACGGGGATCAAGGTCAACTATCAGACCGCTGAGAGCAACGAGGCCCTGTACTCCCTGCTCAAGAGCGGCGGTGCCAACTATGATGTCATCTGCCCTTCTGACTATATGATCTCCCAGCTCATCGAGGAGGATATGCTCCAGCCCCTGGACTACAGCAAGATCCCCAACTTTGAGAAGATCGACGCCCGGTTCAAGAACCTGTCCTACGACCCCGAGAACCTCTACACCGTCCCCTACACCTGGG
This sequence comes from Intestinimonas sp. HCP28S3_D6, assembly GCF_052065695.1. Classification (NCBI taxonomy): domain Bacteria; kingdom Bacillati; phylum Bacillota; class Clostridia; order Eubacteriales; genus Intestinimonas; species Intestinimonas sp. HCP28S3_D6. Next base: position 100,202 of record NZ_JBQHTM010000003.1, on the reverse strand, counting down.
GCACCCTGGGCATCATCTACAACACCACTATGGTGGATGAGCCCATCACCAGCTGGTCCGCCATGTTCGACGAGAAGTACGCCGGTGACGTGCTCCTCATCAACAATTCCCGGGACGCCCTGGGCATGGCCCTCTACTACCTGGGCTACTCCGTGAACACCACCGATGAGACCCAGATCCGGGAGGCCTTCCAGCTCCTCTCTGACGCCGTGTCCAAGGGTGTCTACCAGGGCAAGGTTATGGACGAGGTGTTCCAGAAGATGGAGCAGGGCAACGCCGCCATCGCCACCTACTATGCCGGCGACTACCTGACCATGCGGGAGAACAACCCCGACCTGGCCTACGTGGTCCCCGAGGAGGGCTCCAACTGGTTCGTGGACGCCATGTGCATCCTCAAGGACGCCCAGAACGTGGACGAGGCCCACGAGTGGATCAACTTCCTGGCCTCCACCGAAGCCAACCTGGCCAACATGGACTACATCTGGTACGCCTCCCCCAATACCGAGGCTCTGGAGCAGTATCCCGCCTACTATGAGGAGACCTACGGCGAGCCCCTGGACATGGAACTCTATGAGATCATGGCCGCTCCTCAGGAGGTGCTGGACCGCTGCGAGTCCTACCTTGTCCTCCCCGAGGCCACCCGCACCCTCTACAACGATCTGTGGATCGAGCTGGGCCTTTGAGCCGACCTCTCACACACAAAGGAGACATCCCTCGGGATAGTTCCCATAGGTACACTATCTGAACCATGCGGATTGTCAGGCACACAGGCGGACAGCGGAAGCTGTCTGCCTGTTGTGTTTTATGCCAGCAATCGCTTGATTTTTTCGATATCCGTGATCTGCTTTGTGATGTTTGGCGCGTGCTCCCCCTCCTGCATGGGACTGTCCACACTGCCGATGTCCCGGTAGACAATCCGGACGCTCTGCCCTGCGGAGCGGGAATGCTTTTTGCTCCGCTCGCCCACCTCGATCCGCTGGATAAAGAGCCGCAGCAGCTCCGGCGTCAGTTCGTCAATGCTGGTGTACCGCTTGGCCTTCTCAATGAAGGCGTCCACATTGGCGGCTGAGGCTTTGAGCTTCTCCAACTGTTCCTCTTTCTCTGCGATAGCAACGGACAGATTTTTTTGCTCGGCATTGTAGTCCGCGGAGAGCATACGGAACTGTTCATTGGTCACCCGGCCCAGGACATTGTCCTCGTAGAGCCGCTTGAACAACACGGACAGCTCGTCATACCTCCGACGCATGGAATCCAGTTCCTTTTGCAGGCGGTTGATCTCCCGGCGCAGCTCGGCGGTGTTTTTCTGGTTGATATACTGGGCGAACTGCCGCTCCTTCATCCGTGCGAAGTGGGTGACCCTGCGCAGGTCATCCAGCACGATGGCTTTCAGATCCGCCTCCCGGATCTGGTGGGGCGAGCAGGCGGTTTTCCCGCGCTTACTGTAGGTGGAGCACCGGAAATAGTACTGATCCTCCCGCATCTTCTCGGTCCGACAGAGCACCATGTATTTGCCGCAGTCAGCGCAGTAGACCAATCCGGAGAACAGATTCGGTTCCTCCATGTGCTTGGGCGGCCGCCGCTTGTGCTCCCGCACATCCTGCACGATCTCCCAGACCTCCCTGGAGATGAGCGGTTCATGGGTGTTCTCCACGAGGATCTGCTCACTCTCCGGTTTCTGGATCTGCTTCTTGTTTTTGTAGGACAGCGTTGTTTTTTTCATATTGAGCGTGTGCCCGATGTAGACCTTGTTTTCCAGAATTTTGGCCACGGTTCTGCCGGACCAGGTGTAGGGACGGGTGGTATCCAGGTTGGTGCAGGCCGCTCCGGTAGCCTGGTAGTACTGATTGGTGGGATTCAGCACCTGCTCTCGAGTCAGGATTCTGGCGATCTGGTTCGGTCCCTTTCCCGACGCGCACAGGTCGAAGATCCGGCGCACAATGGGGGCGGTTTCCTCATCGGGGATGATCTCCTTGGAATCCTTGTCCTTCTTCTTATAGCCGTAGGGCGGTTTGCCGCCCAGCCGCTCTCCGCGCTCCGCCTGCATTTTCTTGATGGCGCGTACTTTCTTACTGGTGTCCTTGGCGTGGAGTTCGTTGGCCCAGTTACGGATAGGATTAAAGTCATTGCTACTCTCCACCAGGGAATCTACGCCGTCGTTGACCGCGATGAAGCGGACACCCTTCTCCGGGAAGTAGATCTCCGTGTACTGTCCCACCTGAAGGTACTCACGCCCCAGGCGGCTGAGATCCTTGACGATGAGGGTCTCCACTTCGCCGCGCTCGATCATCTCCACGATTTTCTTCCATGCGGGGCGGTCGAAGCTGGTGCCCGAGTATCCGTCGTCGGCCAGGAAGAGGGTATTCTCAAATCCATTGTCGGCCGCGTACCGTTCGAGGAAGAGTTTTTGATTGTGGATGGAGTTTGACTCACCCTGCCGCTCATCCTCCTGACTGAGCCGTCCGTATAAAATATTGTATTTCTGGCTTGCCATAATATTTGTAACCTCCTATTCCTCTGGGGCAAGCCGGTATGGGATACGAACAGTATACCCCACCGGCCCGCACAAGTCTACGGGAACCTTACGCACTGTGGGCTTCCTTGTTTAAATCCGCGTCAATGAGCGAGAGTAGCTTATCTGTGGGCGTGGCCGTGGCATCCACAGGAAACACAGAGGTCACATGAAAGACCTTCCCGCCAATGAGCATCTCCCTCTGGTTGATGATGTGATCGTCCTGGTGCTGATAGCAGGTATCGCGAAAGCTGGTCAGCACCTCGCCGCTTTCCGTTTCCTGCAGCATCGCTTCGCCGGGATCGTATCCGCCCAGCATGCCGGTGTCACGGTATTCCTCATATGCCTTTTTCATGGCACTCCTTTCCCCCGAAACCAAGTCGGGCAACAAAAACAGCAGACCGTCACATGGTCTGCTGCCAGGTTTGTTCTTCTTCGTGATCGTCCTCCTTGTGGCCAAGGGCAACTTTCTTTTGCCGTTCCTTCCGGAGCGTTTTTCGGTCCGCATGCTGGTGCACGGTGGTGGCGTCCCTCACGGGATCAGCAGTTTGACCGCGCTCCAGAGAGCGGCCAAGCCGGACCAGATCACCTGCAAGACCACCATCCCCACCATGGTCCCCAGCAAAATCAGGGCCAGCCATATCAGCACCGACAGCGCCGTTGCCAGACTGGGCGGCGAAACAGAACTTTCTTTCTTCTTCCCAGCCTGTCGCAGCAGCCGCTGTACTTCCGCCACATCCCGCGCCAGCGCCTCCATCTGCGCCTGGGTGGGGCACGGCTCCCTCCGGCTGGAAGCCTCCCGCAGAAGGGCTGTCTGGGCCTCCGTGTGCCGCTCCAGATTCTCCAGGGCGTTGCTCTGCTCTGTCGTCACCCGATACAATGCGCTGATCATCCGCAGCAGATCGTCCCACTCCTCCTTGCTGGGACCGGCCTGGGCGGGTGTCGGCTGCGGAGCGTTCCTCCGCTTCAATTCCTCCATGGACAATCTCCGCTCGGATTCTAAACTCATGTTCCATGACCTCCTTGGTGTATTTTTCCTCGTGGAGCCGGTCATCCCGGCACTTCATTCCCGTGGGCGTGGTGTAGATGATGTTCTTCCGGCTGTCCGTCCACCGCACCTGATACCCCTCACTCTCCATCAGAGAGATGAATTCCTCCTTGCTGGCAGCATACCGCATGCACTGGTCGATGGTGTTCATGAGCCGGAACTTCCAGCTCTCGCCCTTGGCGGCGGAGCGGTACTCCCTGGCGCTCATCCGCTTTTGCTTGACCTGCTTCTGCGGCGGCGGAAGGATCTCCAAACCGTGGGCAGCGCAGATTTCATCGTTGGCCATCCGGTGGGCCTGCAGGTCGGCGGCACTCTGGTGGAGCTTCTTACCATCCTGGAAGCTGACGCTGTTTACCACCAGGTGGCTGTGGAGATGGTCGGTGTCGATGTGGGTCGCCACCAATACCTCGAAGTTAGGGAACTCACGCTGGACCAGTTCCAGCGCAATGGCGTGGGCCTCCTGGGGCGTCAGTTCGTCCGTCTCCGCGAAGGACTGGACGAAGTGGTAGTACTGCCGCCCGTCCGTTTTCCGGTACCGCTCCTTGGTAAGCTGCATCTCGGAGAGGACAGACTGGGCGGTGCAGTTCCAGCCGGTCACCAATCGCTGTCCTTCCCACAGAGTCTTTTCGTCCTGCTGTGTGTACCGCAGCACACCGCCCAGCGCGCCCCGGCCTCCGCCTCGGTTCTTGACAGCGGTGAAGGTTGCCATCTCAAGTCACCTCCCGCAACAGCTCTCGGAGCTGTTCATAGATTTTTGCATAGTTCTCCGCCAGCGCCTCTCCTTTGACCACCGTCACCCGCCCCATGTTGGTCAGGGTGGTGAGCTGATTCAGGCTCCGCCCCTGGGCCTTCAGTTCAGACAGCACCTGCTCCAGCCCTTCCACCCGCACGATCTCTTTTCCCAATCCGCTGTAGCACAGGTAATCGGTGACCGTCAGACCGGCGGCCTTGGCTCGTTCCCGGATGGCTTCCTTCACACGGGGCGTCACCCGCATGGTGATGATCTCACTCTTTTTTATTCTCTGCATGGCTCCTCCTTTTCCCCCGCAGGGGCCGGGTACGGGGCAGCGCCCCGAAACTGTGCGCGGCGTATAGCCGGGCGCGATGCTTGCCCTCCCCGAAGGGAGGACTCCCTCTCCACGGCCCCCGCCGGGCCCTCTTCAGACGGCTGGTCAACGACAACAGGGGCGATAGGGACGATTTCTCCGGCACCCTCCAAATCGACACTATCGGCACGATTCAGCTCGATTACACGCTTGCCGTTGCTTCGGCGGACCACTGCAGCAATTCCGTTCTTCCTTAGGGCCTCAACGCTTTGCAGGATCATCCTTGAAATCTTTTTGGGCGTTACCCCTTCAGACTTATCAGGGTCGATCTTTTCGGAGAGTTCCGTGGGAGTGCCGATAAATATTGTTCTGCTGCTCATAAATGCAGAGAGGAGAACGACGATCCGATCCTCACGCAGCACGGGTTCTTCTCTGCTGTCCGAAACCAACTCCCACACATTTTCACCGCCGCGTTCCAATTCCAGCTCCCGGTATTCGATGTCCCGGCCCACGCAGGTCAGTCTGGCCCTGCCGCTGCCCCGCTTTTCTTCCACCAGCGTGAAGCTGGAATCCACTGCACCGCTGATAGCGGTGGTGCCAGAGATCCGATGGAACACATCTTCCGCCTTTTCTTTCCGCAGATGGTGGATGAGCAGGATGGCAATGCCGTGCTTGTCCGCCAGCCGCTTGAGCACAGACAGATCCCGGTAGTCATTGGCGTAGGTGGCGTCGTGGATCGGACGGACCATCTGCAGGGTGTCAATGATGACCAGCACGGTGTCGGGGTGTGCGGCGATAAATGCGTCCACCTGTTCCTCCAACCCTTGGCCGATGAGGACGCACTCCGTGCAGAAGTGGACGCTGTCTGGTGCATCCTCAGTGATTTCAAAGAGTCGATTCTGGATGCGGAGAACGGAATCCTCCAGACAGAGATAGAGCGTGGTGCCCTGCTTGGTGGTCATGTTCCAGACAGGTTCTCCCTTAGCCACCGTCACCGCCAGCCACAGAGCAAGCCAGGACTTGCCCACCTTTGGTGAGCCTGCCAAGATGTGCAGGCCCTGAGAGATCAGGGTGTCCACCACAAAATTGGGCGGCTCCAGCGGACGATCCATCAGGGTTCTGCCGTCCACTGTGATGAGGGGATGGTTCATTTTGTTGTTCATGTTTGGTACCTCCATTTCAAGAATTTGAATACAAAAAGCTCCTACCTCAAAAGAAGTGGGAGTAGTATTCATTTTGATTTTGAAATGGTTTATGATAGAATGGAGCAAACGGAGGTGAGCCAATGGCGACCTATCAGATCTACGAACTCTCTGCCCGGGCGGTGATGAGTTACGCCACGGAGCAAGACGGCGTTTACACCTTTGCTCTGAACCGCAGTGCCACCGAGCACTGCAAGGTACCGGGCGCCAAGCACGAGCAGGACAGCTGCGCCATGTTCCATCAGCTGATGTACCAACTCCACGGGAAAGGCTGGCGGGAGCGTAGCGATGAGAAAGTCACAGCTCTTTCCGATGTACTGTTCTATATGGACTTCGCCGGGATCTTTGACCGGCGTGGAACCGGAAGGACGCAGCAGGCCCGCCGGGAGAAGGCCAGAGACATGTTCCGTCCCGAGGGGATCACTCTGGACTTCGGCAGCGGCCCACACCGCTATGTGGCTTTTGAACGCTCCGCCAGCATGAGCCGCCAGTCCCGTCTCTCCTTCATCCGGGCGGATCTGTATGAGCCCATGCGCCAGCGGATCATGCTGAACATGGAGCTGGACCGATGCCAGCTCAGCAAACTCTACGCCTACAACGGTCTCATGTTCTCCAGCGGAACCCGGGTGGACGGCATCCGCATTGACAAAAATCACCGGGTCATCGTCATAGACAATCCATCAAAGAGAGTGGAGCGAGCCCCTGTCATCACCCTGCGGGAAGGCAGAGAGCCGGGAACCTTTTACCGGGCAGATACGCTGGAAGATCTGGACATCACCTGCTTTGACGGCGTGGGCCTTATCTCCAAAGAGTATGCGGAGGTGGTGGACAATGCTTGCTGCGGCAGCCACACCCACACCTCCTTCCAGATCCGGATGCCCTACATCAAAGGGATGCTCCATCAGGTGGACTTCAAGGACTTTTTGAAGCGCAGTGGCACTCAGACCATCGTGAACATCTGGGGCAAGGCGCACCCTGTCCGCAGTGTGGACATCATCCTCACCCGCAGTCAGTTCAAGGCGTATGGCTGGCTGCGGGAGAACGGTATGACCTGGGAGGACTACTGGGACGCCTTCCGGGACTACAATCACGCCCTGTACATCACCAACCTGAGCAAGACGGAGCCGGAAAAGCTGGTGGAGCTCAACTACCAATTCCTCTCCACCCTCTCCATCCAGCCGGAGGAGTTCCGCCCCGCCGACCTGCCGGAGGGCTGGAGCCACAGCCCGGAGGACGATCCCCGGCAGTGGCTGACCAAGGCCACCGAGACGGCCTACTATAACTTTCGTGCCAATGAGGCATATCAGCAGAAATACTTTCGCCGGGGCCTGAGCCAGCCCAGGGGAAGCCGGGCCAGCATCATGGCCCGGGTGCTGGAGAAAAACCCGAAGTTTATTCGGGAACCTATTTATGCGGAACAGCTGGATGGGCAGGCCCGGAAGATCCTCCGAGGCTACGCCGTGGGTCGTCTGCTGGTGCCGGGGGACGACCGTTTTCTCTCCGGTGACCTGCTGGAGTTGCTGCGGCAGTTAATTGCGCCCCGTGTGTTCCAGTTGCCCGGTGAGCGGGACTTCTGCAATCAGGTGATGGGAGATTTCTTTGCGGAGGACAGCTTCTTTGCCCCCAGCGCGGCCTATGACCACGAGGACAGCTGTACTCTGCTCCGCAATCCCCACATCGCCCGGAACGAGGAATTGCAGCTGTCGGTATATCCAGAGGGTGACGAACTGCGTCAACACTATTTTGGTCAACTCACAGATGTGGTTATGGTGTCCGCAGACAGTTTGGCAGCGGAGCGGCTGGGCGGCGCGGACTATGACGGCGACCTTGTCAAGACCATTGCTGATCCCATCCTGAACCGCTGTGTGAAGCGGAACTATGATTACGATGTCCATCAGCAGCTCTCCAACAACGCCAACCTGCCCCTGCTGAAAATTCCATCCTTGTCCGCACCCAAGTCCGACGCCAACGACTGGCAGGCCCGGTTTCAGACGGTGGAGAACACCTTTGCTGCCCGCATCGGACAGATCTGCAACGCCGCCCTGGATCGTAGTGTCATCGCCTACAACGAGCATACCGACCCGGAGGAGCGCAAGCGATACCGCCGGGACTTGGAAGCCTTGGCCATCTATAGTGGGCTGGAGATCGATGCGGCCAAGACCGGTGTGCGGCCCAACCTGGATGAATTTCTGGGCGGACGGAAGGTAAAGCGCACTCCTTTCCTCCAGTACAAATATCTGTTGGAGCGCGCGGAGGAGCGCCGCCGCGCCTGGTATGAGCCCACCCACCGGGAGCGGCTGGAGACCTTCTTTGCCGGGATTGACTGGGATCAGGTGGACTCTCCGGTGGAGCGGTTGCCCTGGCTGGCCCGCCAGCTGGAGCGCAACACGCCCAAGATTCAGGAGAAACCAGCGAAGGATAGCGAACTATTCACCTTCGCCCAGGAACGAAGTTGGAAGAAACAGCTGAATGAGAACATTCTTTCTTCTGTCTCTACCTTGCTGTGGGACTACGAGCACTGTCTCTCCCGCATCCGGGCCTGCCGCGCCCCCGCCAAGGGACAGCAGCGGAAAACGGACATTGACCGCATTCTCTACGCCAGGGGACAGGAAGAAGTCTACGACAGCGACGAACTGTATGCCTTCTTCCAGCAGCTCTCCCCGGAGCGTATCGCCGCTCTGCGAAAGGAGATTGTGGAACAGCAGTGGCACCTGATGACAGAAGCACAGAGAGAAACATTCCTGCGGGAGTGGCTGCCGGAGGGAGCCGACTACTACGATCTCCTGACCGACTTCCGCCATGGCGGGTTCCGTCTGCTGGGAGATCTGGTCTGTGATATGGACGATCTGGAGACAGCTCGGGAACGGAAGCAGCTCCGCCGCCCGGCAGATTCCCCGGCCTTCCGGAAAATGATGGAAGCCTATCTGTCCGCCCCTTTCAGCGGCAATGAGCGGGCCGTGGTGTCCAAGGTCTGCCGCAAGCTGCTGGACAAGATCGTCCGGCCCAGCCTGGCGGCGCTCTATGTGGTGGCCCTGGGTAAGAGGAACCTGCTGTGGGACCTGCTGCCGGACCACATCGAGGAACATGTTCTGGAGGTGGACCATGCTGAATGAGTGGAAGGAGTTTCAGGACTACACCGATGTGGTAAACTACACCGCCCGGAACAAGCAGGACACCACCTATCTGGGCCGGTTCACCTTCGACACCATTCTGGACTTTGAGGGGCTCAACCGGGTGCTGACCACCCTGGCAAGAGGATTTCTGTTTCATAATGAGGATGGCAGCCCAGCCGAAGCGCCCCGGGATCGCATCGACTATGCCAAGCGGGGCTTATGCGCCTGGTGCAGTGTGCCGGACAGTAAAACTGCCACGCCCCGGGAGGTGTGGCAGTTCGGCAGTGATTTTGGAAAACTCCATGGGGAGTTTCCCGGCCTTGTGGACGAAAACGGCAGCGGATGGTTTCATAGGCATGTGCATCGGGTGGCAGCCTTTGTGCGGGAAAACCCGGAGAGGGTATCCAGCAGCGCCCAGAAGAAGTGTTCCGCCATTGAGAGGGGCTTTGACCGGGCCTGGCGGGACAAGGTGATCCAGATGCAGATCCCCCTGTTCGCCCCCACCACCAAGGGGCAGTGGGGCCTGCGGTTTGACAGTTTTCTGGCCCAGGCGTTGGAACTTGGGCCGCTTCGAAGCAAAGAGCCGGAACTTTCGCCTGCGCTGGTGGAACAACTCCGCACGCTCACGCCCAAGGGCGTTCCCGTGGAGGTGGTTGAGACGCTGGCAGCCTACTACCTTGCCAATAAGCCGGAGGATTCCGACTGGGTGGTGCTGCCGGTGGCAAACTTCGACGCATACTTCGGCACCACCAGCTTTGGACGCAAGTATCTCAAGCAGATCCCGGAGGCCATCCTGGAACGCTCGGAGACTGGATTTGGACTATGCCGGTACCGACTGAGCAATACACTTGCAATCACATGATGATAAAGTTTGCTATCCTCTCCTAAACCTGTACAGGTTCACTAATTTTTGCAAATCCGCCCGATGGATGTATCAGCAAAAATAGCTTGCTGGGGAAGCATCCCCAGCTCCCTTTGAACAGCAACTACGTTGCTGACTCATGAGCTGATGTAAAATTACCTACCTCAATTTTACGCAGTGATGGATTGCATTCATATCACTTGGCCCACCAGCCCGGCTTATTCTTTGTGGCACGTCCGCCTTCTTTTTTGAAACGGAAGATACAGCCCAATGCTTTGGCTTTCCTAACCGTTTCGGCCAGCTCGTAGCCGCCAATAATCCAGAGGCTTCCACCAGTTGCACGCTTATCCACATACTGGGTTCCAGTTGCTTCAAGCAGACCAATGATGTCATCAATATCTGGTTTACGCTCTTCCATTCCAGTGAACATCATCTGCTCCGAGTCAGAATTCTGCTGTTTGGGCTTTAATAACTGCTCATGGACAGGCTTTATGGCCTTTTTGGAAAGAGCCACAGGCGTGTTCACAGGCAATATTTCGCTTTCAGCAGAGCCTTCTGCTGTATCTACAGCCTTTACCGCTGGAACCTGCTCTTTTCCTCCCGGAACGGTCAGGTCATTTGTTTTCTCAATGGGAATGCCAATCACATCGTTTTTAGGGTCCAGTGCGGCCTCGATGGCGCTCTCATCTAACTCAGCGGTTTCGTCATCATCCTGGTGAATGATTGCATAAGCACGCTGCTTCACCCGCTGCAGAAGTTCCGTTTCTCTGACACCGGTATTATCCTGAACGGCGGCAGCTTCTTCCGGCGCAATGCCATTGTCATTCAGTTCAGAAACAACACGCTCCATTGTCTTATTGGGATCACGGTAGTATTCACTGCCACGGATTCGGATAAACTGCCAGCCCAAGCGCTCCAAAATCGTCTGACGTTCCATATCTTCCCGAATCTTATCCTCGCCGCTATGCCAGCGCTCGCCGTCGCATTCGATTGCAACCTTTTTTCTGCCGTATACAGCAACCATATCCAGGCGATATGCGCCGACCTTCCACTGCTGTACCAGATGATAGCCTCTGACAGTCAGGAAGCGAGCCACCGCAGATTCAAAGGGAGATTCTGCCTTTTTCTCAATCTTGGCGTTGGTTATGGCGACAGATTCTGGATTCAGTGAATAGTCAATCAGCATTTTGCGAATATCGCCCGGCTTCAGGTCATTGGCAGGATCGAGGGAATCAACAACCCACAACTGATCTCTGGCTCGGCTGGCTGCGACATTATAGCGTTTTCTGTAAGCGTCATCCACGCCAAATGCTTGTTTTGCCACCGGGCCTGCGCCATTTGCACAGTCTACCACGCTCAGGAAGATAACATCCCGTTCATCACCCTGAAAATTTGAGGCATTACCGCAGAGAATTCTTCGCTCGTTGACATCCTTGGGATCAATATGGGAATAGATTTCTTCCTGGAGTTTTTTGACCTGTTCATCTCCCAGCAAAGAGATGATCCCGAATGTTTTTCCTGCATACTCCGGCTGCTCCATACAAGCCTGCATCAGTGCGACAACTGCTTTTGCCTCATTGGGATTGGTCTTACCGATGCGCACGCCGTTTGCGACCCGATAGTTTACAACAGCGGGCAAGAGAACACTATTGCTGCAATCCCGCAAGGGCTTGATTTTAAAGTCATAAGAGAGCCAGTTTGAAAATCCGATGATCTCCGGTACGCAGCGGAAATGTTCATGGAGCATCAGCGGCTGGAATGTGGTTGCCGCAATATCATAGATTGACGTCTTGGCATCATAGAGGTGGTCATTGGGAATCTTGCCGGCAATGTACATTTCTTTCAGCACATTCATCTTATCGACCTGAACGCCGACCGCCATAGGGCTGACCTGCTTATCGTCACCTACAATAACCAGCTTTTTGCCCATATACAAAATAGCCAGAGAAGAAATATCCGACTGACTGGCCTCATCAATGATGATAATATCAAACTTATTGGTGCTGGGATTCAGACTTTCCAGTGCCTTACCAATAGGCATGATCCAGCCGGGAACAGCGCTTTGGCATTTGACCATCAATTCACGGGCTTTGGCACGATACATCGGAGCGTTCTTGCCTGTTCCTTTGCCGATTTTCTTGACGGTCTGCTTCCAGCCGATCAGTGCCTGCTTCATGCTGATGTCATGCTCGGTTGTCCGCAAAAGATTATACCAGGCAGATTTCTCGGCATACTTTGCAGTAATCCTGCGATACTCTTTACTGAGGGTAAGACTACGCTTCTGAAGTGCCGGGAAAGGCTCCGCAGTAATCTCCTCAATGATCCCATAGTACTGTTTCCACTTCCACGCATTGTCGACGTCACTTGGAACAGTAGCTTTCCCATGGATACCGTTTCGAGTACGAATAGCGTCAGCCCACTGAGGTGCCACCGGAGCCAGCCGATTCAGATAGTCTTCACGCTTGGCTTTCAGACTTGTCTTGGCGTAGGTCTCCTCCAAGATTGCGAAGGCATTCCGATATGCATGAGGATCATAGCCTTCCGCAGCTAAAAGCAGCGCTTTGCAGACAGCGGAATGCATACGTTTCCCCATCTGAAGAATATTGCGGTTCTTCTCCAGTTCCTTCTGTGTGTCGGCAATCGTCTGAACCACTTCAAAAACATCACAGACTTTGGGAATGGTATTTCCAAGGGCTGCCAAAATTTTCTCAGCGGATACGATTTCAGAATCCAGCACATTGCTCTGGAAAATCACATCACAGGGCAAACCCACAGCACCCATTCGCATGGTCAGCACTTCATATTCTTTCTGAAACCAATCCAGATACCGTTGAATATAAGGGATATAATTTGCTGCGACTCGTTCCGGCTCAGATGCATCCAGATCGTAGAACACAGGAACACCATGCTTGGAAATCAGATCATTCCAGTAAGAGGCACACTGATCCCGCATGGACTTCATTTCCATAATATGGAGGATCAGCTGACAGTCTTCCGCAGTCTGTGGCTGCTGCCCGTTCACAGTTGCACCGTTCAACGCCGCCTCCAGCTGCTTATTGAAAAGCAGTGTCAGCTTGCCGATCTTTCCGCCCTGTTTGTATTTCTCAAGCAACTGCTTCATTGCTTCCGCAAAATTAGTGTCTTGACTGAGAATTCGGACGTCTTTACCAAACTTCTCAACGGTCAATTTTTCTGCGTACACAGAAGTGTTTTGGATCTGCTGAATCAGCCGAATCCACAGCTGTTTATACGCATCCCCCTTTTTGCCATCCACAGCGCAGTGCTCCATCCAAGGCTCTACTTTGGGGAATGCGGAAATATAGTTCCGCAGTTGGTCAACGGCTGCTGCTTCGGGATAATCCAGCGTCAGTTGGCCGAAAGGCGTAGTAATCAGTATTTTGTTTTCGGCGGGCAGATTCTGAATTTTCCACTGATTGTTTTCAGAAATAGTGTTCAGATGAGCCAGGGCTGAGCTTAGAGAATTGCATTCGTCTTCGAATCTATTCGGAGACATCACATCATTCGGATTTGGAAGATCGTGATCAAATTCAGATTCATCTTCTGCGGAAATAATACCGTTGCTCCGATACAGCTCAGATAGTTCTGTAAAAGTAAGCGGCAACGGCTCGTAAAGGCGGACTGTACCGGGAATGTAAGATAGGGTCTCGCTGTTTTCCTGAACGAATTTTGCAGCCATAGAGGGAGAAATTTCCTCTCCGTTATAGACAATACAGTTGCATTCCTGATTGATAATAGAAAACAGTTTTTTTCGGGTTTCCGCAAGATCACGAATGATTTGTTTCCGTTCCTGCCCCAAGGACTCCATTTCCTTTTTGAGCTCGAAAGAGGTGTACTGGGACATATAGGTTGTAATTCCATCAATAGATTTTTCCATATCTACATTGGAATCATCCAGCATGGAAACACACAGGCTTTGCAGACCCGGGGCGACCTTTTCTTTCAGAACACTCAATGCCTTTTGCGTATGACTGGTCACCAAAACGCTCTTGCCTTGGGCAAGGAAGTGTCCCATCAGATTTGCAATGGTATGTGTCTTACCTGTGCCGGGAGGGCCCTGCACCAAAACGGCATTATAACGCTCAATTCGCCGGGCGATCTCCAGCTGTTCCTTATTGGCTTCTTTGGAAAGCAGAATATCTACACTCTCACCGCCCACTGCTGCAAGCTGCTCCTCAATAGAAACTTCTCCGGTATCCTCGGGAATATCAATTTTCCCGCCCTCGACAATATCGCCGATTGGGGCAGGGACCTCCCCGGTTTCCTCGACATGCTCAATAATTTGCTCAATGGCTTTCAGCGCACCATCCATGCGTTTCCGCAGGATATAGCATGGATTACGGTACAGCAGGAGTCTTTCTTTTTTCTGCCAGTTATCAGGAATACCATCTTCGGCATAGATGCTCTCCGAAGAAAGCTGATGAATAAATATTTTAAGAAATACAGGCAGCTCATTACGATCCAGGGGATGATAATCATTCTGGTGGAGGTCGTCCCTCATATGGTTGATGGAAGACAGATTGATGCCGTCCATGCTCTGGAACATTACGGTGTACAGCTCAGTTTCCACATTGGTATCTTCGATATATATCGTGTTCGCCACTGCATCATGCCGAATCTTTACACGCCGGGTCAAAATAGGGTGATCCAGTTCGGGCACATCCCGATCCCGGAGAAAACCATCAGCGACCACCAACTCCAGGGTTTCAGACTCACGCTCCAAATCAATGCTGATCTTATAAAGCTCAGAGAACAGGTCTCTGGTTTTTGCCAGCATTTTCTGCTTTTCAGCCCACACATCTCGCTTTGCTGTCCAGGCATGAAATGTTGATACACGTTCTTCACTGTCGGTGAAAAACTCTTTATAGATTTGGTTTTCTTCGTCAATGCGCTCCCTGTCAGTTTCCGAAACTTCTTCCGAAAACTGGACTTGATCCAGAGGCCGAAGAATAAAATTCTTAACTCGGGCTTTATAACGGTAGTCGTTCCAGCCCCATTCCAGCCAATTTTCAAAGTTGGGATCAGGATCTGGACAATTCTGAAATTCAGGCTTATGGACGGCCAGCAGCACATCTGTCGTATTCTCAGTGTCTTCCTCTTCTACTCGATCCCGGTAATACACTTTGATGTTTTCCAGGTCATCAGGAAGGGAGCTGATGGAGTGGAACCACGGATAATCCGATACCCGAAGTACCACTTTTTGCTTTAATTTATTCAGCTCTTCAATGAATTTGAAGAGCGACAGTACTTTTTCCTGCTTGGTGATTTCCTGTTTTACCTCAGTGGTTGCAATCTTATCGTCCAAGATTACACCTCCTTTTCCGTTACACGTCTTGATCGGAGGTTTGAATGACCTCCATGATGTCGCCTATATCACAGTTTAGAGCCCTGCAAATTTTAACAAGTGAATCTGTTGATACATTTTCATTACGCCCCATTTTTGCAATTAAGGCAGAACTGACTCCAGCAGCTTGCTGTAAATCCTTCTTTTTCATATCCAAGTCAATCAAAAGCTTCCAAAGTTTTTTATAGCTAACCGACATCTTTATCTCCTTCCGTAATCCTGAATCGTTAAATTACTAAAATTATACAGCGTTTTGATCGAGACATCAATTTAATTATGTGATTCTAAAGAAAAGCTTTTAAGCATGAAACAAAAGCAGGCATCACCAAGATTTTTGCCTTAGTGATGCCTGCTTTGTCTTTCCACCCCTGTTAGACAGGTGCCTTACCGGCATGCGTCTCAAGACGCACCAAATTTTATTTTACTATCGCGCCGCCTTCATGCTGCTCAGCATGCAGTAGCACCCCGATGCCGTGATCTGCGGCAGCAATCTGCTGGCCTTCGGACTGTACCAGGTGGCCACGAAGCAGGGGCTAAACATCCCGGAGGAGATGGCTCTCATCACTTTCGACCGCTATCCTTACGGAAACGGTACAAATATTTCAGATGCCCTCCGTGCACTTTAACAAAACGAAATAGACAAATACTCTGTTTGCCAGTAGGAAGAAGTTCTGCTGTAACAACTTTCCCGAAGTTCCCAAATATCGCCCCAATCGACTTTTCACCGGTTTCTCCCTGTCTCCGGCAGGTGGTTGCTTATGATATTCCCGATTTATTTCTTGATTCAATTGCACCACTCAGTATCGCATTGAGGCCTAAGTTGTACTGTTCGTTTTCGCAAACCAAATACCTAAGTTCTAAGTTCATAGTAGAGAACTTACCACCTTGGAAGAGAAGGGAATCTTATTCAAGAAAGAAATGGTTCTGTTGCAAAATGCAGTTTTTAGGCCAGAAAACAAAATTTTTGCATTAAAAAAGTTGCTGAGAACCGCCGTTTAGACGGTTCTCAGTAACTTTTTCTTTGGCCCGATTTTTAAAATTCTATTTTGCGACAGACCCATTTCTCCCATACACGGCATTAAGCCCCATAGGTTCACATTGTGTACCTATGGGGCTTAACCCTCGGGATGTCTCCTTTTTTACTTGCCAAATGTCATGCAATGAGGTACACTGTTTTTATATTTCCGATACAAAGGAGGAACCTCCCATGTCTATTGAAGTTGGCGCCAAGGGCCGCGCCGAGACCGTCGTCACTGAGCAGAATACCGCCGCCGCCGTGGGCTCCGGCCTGGTGCCCGTTTTTGCCACCCCCTATATGGTAGCCCTCATGGAAAATGCCGCCGTCAACGCGCTCACACCCTACATGGAGGAAGGCCAGGGCTCCGTGGGCACTCATCTGGACGTCTCCCACGACTCCGCCACCCCCATCGGCATGAAGGTGTGGGCTGAGGCTGAGGTCACCGCTGTGGACGGCAAGGCCCTCACTTTTGCCGTCACCGCCTATGACGAGGCCGGTGTCATCGGCAAGGGCACCCACAACCGCTTCATCATCACCGTGGACCGCTTCCTGGCCAAGACGGAAAAGAAGAAAGAAGGCCGCTGAAATGGCCATCGAGAAGGTTCGGGCCTTCTTCCGCGCCAGAGGCATGGAGGACCGCATCCGGGAATTCGATGTGTCCAGCGCCACCGTAGAGCTGGCCGCCCAGGCTGTGGGCTGCGAGGGCGCCCGCATCGGCAAGACGCTCTCCTTTGTCCATGAAGACGGCGCCCTGCTCATCGTCTGCGCCGGCGACGCCAAGATCGACAACAGCAAGTTCAAGGCCCAGTTTCACCACAAGGCTACCATGCTCACCCCCGAGCAGGTGCTGGAATTCACCGGGGACATCATCGGCGGCGTGTGCCCCTTCGCTATCGAGCACCCCAACGTCACCACCTATCTTGATGTCTCCCTCCAGCGCTTCGATATTGTCTATCCTGCTGCCGGCAGCGCCAACTCCGCCGTAAAGCTCTCCCTCCCCGAGCTGGAGGAGTGCTCCGGCAGCGCCGGCTGGATCGACGTGTGTAAAGGCTGGCAGACCGAGGGCTGAACACCCTCTTTCAACAAAAAGGAGCGCCGGACGGTTTTTACCGTCCGGCGCTTTCCATTTTTCAACGTTCCATTTAATGGGAAGCAGGTCCAGTGTTGGCGGGGGAGTGCGAGGGGGCGGCAGCCCGCCTCGCGTCGGATCGAATGCCCTGCATCGACTGTGACGCAGTCGTTGCAGCGAGCATAGCGAGGACTTTTCTGGCCTGGATCAGGCCGGAAAAGTAACGGCATTATGTATTGTGGTCACTCTGGTGGAACTGCTTCAGGTTGCCGATCTTGTGGCTGCGCTGCTCCAGTTCGTCCATCACGGCCTCTAGGGGGATACCCTGCTGGACCATCATGACCACCAGATGGTAGATGAGATCGGAGATCTCCCCCACTGTGTCGCTCTCTACGCCGTTCTTGGCGGCGATGATGGTCTCGCTGCACTCCTCGCCCACCTTCTTGAGGATCTTGTCCAGACCCTTGTCGAAGAGGTAGCAGGTATAGGAGCCCTCCTGGGGGTTGGCCTTCCGGTCCAGCACCACCTTGTAGAGCTTTTCTAAGGTGTCGTTCATGGCACATCGTCCTTTCCGTTCATGGGGATCTCATTGAAAAAACAGCTCCGGGCCCCGGTGTGGCAGGTGGGGCCATCGGGCCGGCACTGGTAGAGAAGGGTGTCGGTGTCACAATCGGTACGCATCTCCACAACATGGAGGAAGTTACCCGAGGTCTCCCCCTTGTTCCACAGCTTCTGCCGGCTCCGGGACCAGAACCAGGCCGTCCCGGTCTTTAATGTCAGCTCCACCGCCTCCTTGTTGGTGAAGCCCAGCATGAGCACCTCTTTGGTCTCCGCGTCCTGGATGATGACGGGGATCAGGTCGCTCTTCTGAAACAGTTGGTCCAGATCAAACATCGGTCTTTCAGCCCTCCCAGGGGGGCTTCTCCTCCTTCCAGTCCCAGGGGTCCTCCCCTCCTTTCTCCCGTTTCGCGGTGGTCTTGCCCACCGTGCGGTTCTGGCGGGCAGTTGCTTTTTGGACCGGCTGGGCAGGGCGGCACCGCTCCCGGCTTACATACTTGGCGGCGGCGTTTCCCCGCCGCTTTCTTGTGCTGTCGCTCAGAAATTCCGCCGCCGAGTCCCCCACCAGGTCGGCGGCCAGCTCCAGCAGATCGTCCAGCATGGTCTTCCCTCCTCAGCGCACCGGGATGCCCTGCTCCCGGAGATAGTCCTTCACCTGGGGCACGGTCAGCTCCCCAAAGTGGAAGAGCGAGGCCGCCAGGGCGGCGTCACAGTTGCTCTTATCAAAGACCTCTGCGAAGTGGGCCAGGGAGCCGCAGCCCCCCGAGGCGATGACGGGGATGGATACGGCGTCGGTGACGGCCTTGGTCATGCTGAGGTCGAAGCCGGCCTTGGTGCCGTCGGCGTCCATGGAGGTGAGCAGGATCTCCCCCGCCCCTAAGTCCTCCCCCTTCTTCACCCACTCGATGAGGTCGATACCGGTAGGCTTACGCCCTCCGGCTACTACCACCTCCCAGGTGCCATCGCCCCTAGCCTTTCCGTCCACAGCCAACACCACGCATTGGGAGCCGAACCGCTCCGCCGCCTCGGAGATGAGCGCCGGACGGGCCACGGCGGCGGAATTCACCGAGATCTTATCCGCCCCCGCCCGCAAAAGCCGCCTAAAGTCCTCCAGGGTGCGGATACCGCCCCCCACGGTGAGGGGCACAAAGACCTGGGCGGCAGTGCGTTCCACCACATCGGCCACGGTATCCCGGGCGTCACTGGTGGCGGTGATGTCCAGAAAGACGATCTCGTCGGCCCCCTGGTCGGAGTAGTATTTGGCCAGCTCCACCGGGTCGCCGGCATCCCGGATGTTAACGAAGTTGACCCCTTTCACCACCCGGCCGTCCCGGACGTCCAGGCAGGGGATGATCCGTTTGGCTAGCATTGGCTCCCCGCCTCCTTTACGGCCTCTGCCAGGTCCAGCGTCCCGGCGTAGTAGGCCTTGCCGATGATGGCGCCGTAGAGCCCCATGTCCCGCAGGCGCTTGATGTCGTCCAGGGTGGTAACCCCACCGGAGGCCACGATGCGGCAGTTTACCGCCTTCTGGAGAGCGGCAAGCTGGTCATAGGAGGGGCCGGAGAGCATGCCGTC
Source organism: Intestinimonas sp. HCP28S3_D6 (assembly GCF_052065695.1). Lineage (NCBI taxonomy): Bacteria > Bacillati > Bacillota > Clostridia > Eubacteriales > Intestinimonas > Intestinimonas sp. HCP28S3_D6. Next base: position 80,840 of record NZ_JBQHTM010000003.1, on the reverse strand, counting down.
GGTGGCGATGTCGGTGTAGACGATGGTCTTGACGCCCAGCGCCTCCATCTGCCTGGCGAAGGCCACGGCGTCCAGGCCGGCGTCCTCCTCCCAGCCGGCGGTGCGGACCTTACCGTTCAGGCAGTCGAGGCCCACCGCCACCCGGTCGGGCCCCCACTGCTCAAGGGCGTAGGTGACCACCTCCGGGTGGGTGACGGCGGCGGAGCCGATGACGGCCCGGGCCACGCCGGACTCCACCACGGTGATGAGGTCGGGGACGGTCTTGATGCCGCCCCCCAGCTCCACCTTCAGGCCGGACTGCTGGATGACCTCATAGATGAAGGGAAAATTCTTCCGGGCGCCGTCCCGGGCCCCGTCCAGGTCCACCATGTGGACCCAGGCAGCGCCGGCGTCGGCAAAGCGGAGGGCGGTCTCCAGGGCGCTGTTGGCCACCTGGTGGACCGTGTCAAAATCCCCTTTTTTCAGACGGACGCAGCGGCCGTCCTTCATGTCGATGGCAGGCAGCAGGATCATCGGTTCAGCCCTCCAAAATTCTTCAGGATCTGCAACCCCACCTCGCCGCTCTTCTCCGGGTGGAACTGGCAGCCGTACACGTTCCCCTTCCCCACGGCGGCGGTCACCGGCACGCCGTAGTCGGTCTGGGCGATGACGTCGTTGGGATTGCTTGCCACGGCACAGAATGAGTGGACGAAATAGACGTAGCTCCCCGGCTCCACCCCGGCAAAGAGGGGCGACGGATTGGGGAAGGTCAGGCTGTTCCAGCCGATGTGGGGCAGCTTGTAGGGGGTCTCGATCTTTTTCACGCTGCCGCCCACCAAGCCCAGTCCGGCGCAGGGCCGCACCTCCTCCCCCAGTTCAAAGAGAAGCTGCATCCCCAGGCAGATGCCCAGAATAGGCTTTTGGGCCGCCTGGGCAATGATCGTCTGATCCAGACCCGTCCCCCGCAGCTTCTCCGCCGCGTCGGGAAAGGCTCCCACACCGGGCAGGATGATGGCGTCGGCCATTTCCAGCTCTCCGGCGTCGCCGGTGACCTTGCTCGCCAGGCCCAGATAGGCCATGGCGTTGGTGACGCTCTTCAGGTTGCCCACGCCGTAGTCTACAATGGCAGTATAGCCCATCAGAGCACCCCCTTTGTGGAGGTGACGCCGGTGCCGGTGATGGCTACGGCCTCCTTCACCGCCACCCCCAGGGACTTGAAGAGGGCCTCGGTGATGTGGTGGGCGTTTTTCCCGTAGAGACACTTCATATGTAAGGTCAGGCCGCTGTTCACCGCGAAGGCCCGCATGAACTCCTCGGTGAGGCAGGAGTCGTAGGCCCCGATCATGGGCTGGGGCATATCGGCGTCAAAGACCAGGAAGGGGCGGTTGGAGAAGTCCAGGGCGGTAAGGCACAGAGCCTCGTCCATAGGGATGTAGGCGGAGGCGAAGCGGCGGATGCCCTTCCGGTCCCCCAGGGCCTCCCGCATGGCCTGACCCAGGACGATGCCCACGTCCTCCACGGTGTGGTGGCCGTCCACCTCCAGGTCCCCCTTCACCTCCAGTTTCAGCCCCAGGCCGCCGTAGAAGGCGAAGGCGGTGATCATGTGGTCGAAAAAGCCGATACCGGTGGACACCGCCACCTCCCCGCCCTCCAGGGCGAGGGAGAGCCGGATGTCGGTCTCCTTGGTCTTGCGGCTCAGTGTGGCCTCTCTCATATTCCTCCTCCTTTACTCAAACCGCACCCGGATGGAGTTGGCGTGGGCGGTGAGCTTCTCCGCCTCGGCCAGGGTGATGATCTGGTCCTTGATGGGCTCCAGGCTCCCCTGGTCGTACTGGATGACGCTCATGGTCTTGAGGAAGCTGTCCACGCTCAGGGGGGAGAAGAACCGGGCGGTGCCGCTGGTGGGCAGCACATGGTCGGGTCCGGCCAGGTAGTCCCCCAGGGGCTCCGGGGACCAGCTCCCCAGGAAGACAGCCCCGGCGTTTTTGATCTTGGGCAGCAGGGCCCGGGGATCAGCGGTGACGATCTCCAGGTGCTCCGGGGCGATCTCGTTGGCCAGGGCGGCGCAGTCGTCCAGATCCTTGCAGACGATGGCACAGCCGAAGTCCCGGAGGGAACACTCCATGATCTCGGAGCGGCTGAGGTAGCCGGTCTGGCGGATGATCTCGGCGTCCACCGCCTGGGCTAGCTCCAGGTCGTCGGTGAGCAGCACAGCGGAGGCCAGCTTGTCGTGCTCGGCCTGGCTCAGGAGGTCGGCGGCCATAAACTTGGGGTCCGCGCTGCCGTCGGCGATGACCAGCACCTCGGAGGGACCGGCCACCATGTCGATGTCCAGCTCGCCGTAGGCCATGCGCTTGGCGGTGGCCACAAAGGCGTTGCCCGGCCCCACCAGCTTGTCCACCTTGGGGATGAAGCCCGCCCCGTAGGTAAGGGCGGCCACCGCCTGAGCCCCGCCCACGGCGATGCAGCGGTCCACTCCGGCGATCTTGGCGGCGGCCAGGACGGCATCGCTGAGGTTTTCGGTGGGAGGCGTCACCATGACAATCTCCCCCACCCCCGCCACCTTGGCGGGGACGGCGTTCATGAGGACGCTGCTGGGGTAGGCCGCCGTGCCGCCGGGCACATAGATGCCCACCCGGCTCAGGCCCCGGACCACCCGGCCCACGACGCCCCCGTCGGGGGAGGTCCACTCCTGGCTCTTCACCAGCAGCTTTTCGTTATAGTCCTGGATGTTGGCCGCCGCGTGCTCCAGGGCGGCAATGAGCTCCTTGGGGCAGCGGTCATAGGCCGCCTCCAGCTCCGCCTGGGTGAGCTCGTAGGGCTCCTTGTGGTCGAACTTGAGGGAGTACTCCTTGACCGCCTCATATCCCCGGGCCTTTACATCCGCCATGACGGCGGACACCGCCTTCTGGATGTCGGCCCCCACCTGGGCGGCCCTCGCCCGCATGGCGGCGATCCTGGCCTGTTCCGCCTGCCCGTCGGCTTTGATGATCTCGATCATGACCGTCTCTCCAATTCCCGCTCGCAGCGGCTGATAAAGTCGTCGATGGCCGCCTTGTGGAGCTTCATGCTGGCGGTGTTGACGATGAGCCGGGCGCTCACCTGGGCCACATCCTCGATGGGCACAAGTCCGTTGGCCTTCAGGGTGGACCCCGTCTCCACGATGTCCACGATGGCGTCGGCCAGGTCCAGAATGGGCGCCAGCTCCACAGAGCCCTCGATCTTGATGATATCCACGTCCATGCCCTTCTTGGCAAAGAAGGCACGGGCCACGTTGGGATACTTGCTGGCGATGCGCCGGGTCTTATAGGTACCGTAGAAGTCGGTGCCCTCCTTCACCGCCAGGGCGAAGCGGCACTTGCCGAACCCCAGGTCCAGCACCTCATAGAAGGACTTCCCCTGCTCCAGGATGGTGTCCTTGCCCACGATGCCCAGGTCGCACACCCCCGTTTCCCTTAGTTAAAGATATTGTTGGGTATTTCAAGATGTGTCATTCGATTTTGCCGATAAAGCGGTAGAAGATTTCCACCTCCTGTTCCCGGCTTCCGTCCTCACTTTTGACCGCTTCATGGACAAGGATTTTTTCAATCAGCGTATTCAGAAGTTCAGCCGTCAATTCTGTGGGATTGACATACTGTTTCATCAGACCTATCCACTTTTCAGCGTCAACCGCTGTCTGGGCGGCGGCCTCCAACGCTTCGTGAAGCCGTTCAATTTTTGCGTCCAATTCTCGCTGTTCGCCCTGATACTTTTCGGACAGCATATTGAAATTGTATTCTGTAATGCGTCCGGCAGACCAGTCCTCATACATTTTTGCAAACAGGGTGTCTACTTCTGCTTTGCGCTTTTCCGCCTTTTTCAGTTCGGCTGTCTGCCGCTTCCTTGCAGTATTGCGTTCCTTGTCGCTGGCGTTAAGTAGCCGTTTCAGAAGTTTGTCCCCGTCCTGCTGTGCCAGCACAGACCAGTATTGCAGACGGGAAAGGACATAGGCGTAAAGCACATCATAACGGATATAGTGCATGGAACACTGGTGCAATCCTTGCCCGTACTTGCTACAATGATAATGGCCGTAAGGCTTGCTGTTCTGCCTGTTCTCCCCATAGGCCAGCGACCAGCCGCAGTCCGCACATTTTACCAGCCCGGAAAATATCTGCGTTGTGCCGTTCTTCTGCCGTCTGCGCCTGTTGCAAATCTGCTCCTGTACTTGCCGGAACACATCTTCGGAAATAATCGCTTCGTGGGTGTTCTCCACACGATACCATTCCTCTTTTGGCTTGCGTACTTTCTTCTTGTTTTTGAATGAAATGTTGGTCTGCTTATTGTGGACGCTGTGTCCGATATAGGTTTCCTCTTTCAGAATACTTTTTACCTGCGCTATCGTCCACGCATAGGCTTTTTCCTCCGGCGCTCCGGCATAGATATTTGCGAAAGTGCCGTATCTCTGGAAATTCAGCCAGCCGGGAGTAGGCACTTTTTCTTCGACCAAAATCCGTGTAATGCTGGCGGCTCCCCGGCCATGAACGGCAAGGTCAAAAATCTTTTCGATAATCCACCTTGTTTCCGGGTCAATCAGAAGATGGCCTTTCTTATCCGGGTCTTTGACATAGCCCAGCGGGGCATAGGCTCCATAGTGTGCGCCATTTGCAAACCGTGTCCGCATGGCCGCTTTTACCTTTTTGCTGGTCTGGCGGGCGTGCATTTCATTCAGAATGTTGAGGAATGGGGCAAGCTCATTCTCTCCGTTGATGGTGTCCACATTGTCATTGACAGCGATATAGCGGACGCCTTTGCTGGGAAAGTAGATTTCCGTGTACTGGCCGGTCAGAATGTAGTTTCTGCCTAAGCGGGATAAATCCTTCGTAACAACGCAGTTGATTTTCCCGTCCTCAATGTCATCAATCATTCTCTGAAAATCCGGCCTGTCAAAGTTCGTTCCAGACCATCCATCGTCGATATATTCGTCTATGACATTCAGGCCATGCTCGGCGGCATATTGCCGGAGCATCATGCGTTGTGTCTGAATACTCCCGCTTTCTCCTTGCAGTTCATCGTCCCGGCTCAATCTCATATAAAGCGCCGTGTTGTAAATCGTAGTATTGTAAGGTTGTTTCACCGTTAAAAATCCTCCTTCTAAAGAAACAACCCACGCTTACAATACTTTTGCTCTATGGCAATTATATCATAAGCGTGGGCGTGTTATCAATGATGGGCTATCAGGTTGAAGCGGCTTTTTCTGCGGTATGCCGCACCACATCTACAATCAGATCACCGAGGGGCTTCCCGCCTGCGGCGAAGTGTTCGGAGATTTTTATACGGTTGTTCCCACATACAAAATACTGCGTGCCGTTCTCTGCTTGTATAACCTGCCCTGTTCGGGGTGTAAAAATATCGCTTTCACTTTTTGCCATCCAGTGTCCTCCATATTCAGTTTTCAAGGTACAATGCCGCACAGAGGCGGCGAAAATTTCTGCTTATATCTATCACCTTTCCTTTACCGTGTGCCGCTGCTGCCGTTTCAGCTCCGCCAGTATATCCGGCGGGATACGGTCAACCAGCCGCTGTAAATTGTCCAATTCGCTTTTCAGCTTTGCCCGTTCTATCGTATCTTTCATCTTGCCTTTTTCACTGGCCTTTGCCCTTGCTTCCAACTTCTCATTCTCCGCCAACAGGTCATTGATTGTGACCTTGTACTTTTTCAACTGCCCGGAGAAGTTCTCCATCTGCGGAAACCACTTTTTCAGCATGGAGAGGGCTTCCTCTTTTTTCTTTCCGGCGTTTAGTGGGTTAATGCCGTCAAGGGCGGCTTCAATGGCTCTGGCCTGTTTGGAGAGGGAAACCGCCTGTTTGAAAATCCGGGTGGGGATATGCTTCCGGCCTGTCTTGCTGGCACTTTCCCCACGCTCCAAGTCAGGATATTTCTCCACCATATAGGCGTGAAAATCATCCTGCCACTTCGTCAGGTTTGCCCGGTTGCCGATAATCTCCTTTGCACACAGGCGGTTGTCCTTTGTCAGCGGAACAAAGGTCAAATGCAGGTGGGGCGTTTTCTCGTCCATGTGTACCACCGCCGACACGATATTTTCCCGTCCTACCCGGCCAATGAGGAAGTCCGCCGCCCTCTGGAAAAACGCCTGTATCTCCTTTGGGGATTTCCTCTTGAAAAACTCCGGGCTGGCAGTTACCAGCGTATCGACAAACCGTGTGCTGTCCTTGCGGGTTCGGCACCCGGCCTGTTCAATGCGGTTTTGAATGAAATGATAGTACCTGCCCTCTGGCTTGACGATATGAAAGTTGTACTTGCTCCGGCTTGTGTCAATGTCGGGGTTGCTGGCGTATTGTTCTTTCTGTCTTTCGTGATGGGCTTCCAGCGGCCTTGCCGGGTTGCCCTTGTGCTTCTCAAACCGCAAAATTGCGTGTTGTGCCATTCTGCTCCTTTCCCCATTCCTTTCCTATCCGGGGTTTTCCACAGGGAAAATCCCGCAGAAATTAGCTCGGATAGGATTGGAATGGATAGAATATAAATCAATCTTTTTATCTTTGTATTTCTATATACCGTCCGGTTTTCGTACGTCTCAGGAGTGATTTCCGTACTTCATGGGTACGGTTTTCAGCCCTCCGGCGTACTAGAACCGGATTTCTTGAAGTCGGTGTTTGGAACCGCTTCATAGGATTTTGGGAAAATGCGGTTGGGTTTTCCACAGCCCTGCTTCTGGATCTCCACCAGTCCGGCGTATTGCAGTTCCCGCAGGGTATTCACCGCTTTCTGCCGCCCACAATGGAGCAGTGTGACCACTTCACAGATAGGGTAATACAGGAAAATCCGTCCGCAGTCATCCGCCCACCCATTCTTGCGGGATAACTCTGTCCGGCGCAGGATAAAGGCGTACAGAACCTTTGCCTCGTTGGACAGGGGCTTGAATGTGGGGGCTTCAAAGAGAAAATTCGGGAGCCGGGTGAAGCTGAACGCCTTTTCCGGCTGATGGATATAGATGGTATTTGTCATAGTGCGTTTTGTGGACGGTTAGAAGCCCGTTTTCCGGGGCGGGCGATACTTTATACCACCAGCCCCGGTTTGGGGCTTGCGAAGCCTGATAAATCAAGGCTTTTTTCGCTCCTAACTGTCCACAGCAGACCTCCTTTTCCGTTCACTTTCTGTTTTCTGCCGCCTGTGAACTCTGGCGGCACAGCCGGGGCAGTATTTTGCCCGGTTGGATTTGGGGACGAACACGCCACCGCAGACCGCACAGCGTTTCAAGTCCTTATCCCGGAAAATTTCCGCTTCCAGCGTCCCGTCCAGCGGCAAGACCGCCCAGCGGAACCACTTACAGCAGACCGAGAAAGAAATCGTCTGCGGGCAGGTGCAGGTGTCCCCATCATCAAGGACAATGCAGTTGCCGTCCTCACAGCAACAACACTCCCGGCGTATCAGGCTGGCCGCCTGTTTTCTCTGCGCCGGTGTCATGCGGTAAAGGGAACCGTCCGGCCTGCGTTCCAGTGGCGGCAAGTCTTTATAGGGGTTATCTCTCATGCGTTCCCTCCATTTTGCTTTCCGTTGCCGTTCTCCCCGAAAAGGTTTCCTGCCCCATTCCTGCGGCGTGTTCCGGCGTTGGCACGCTCCCCGCAGCTTCGGGACATTTTGTCTCGAAGTCCGGTTCCTTGCGGTGCTTCCCCAGCCGGGGTATTCCTTTTCGGACGGTCATTCTGTTTTCAAGGTGCTGTCCATCGATGAACTACCCTAAGTCTACACGAAAAAAATGCAATCCCCGGAATTTTGCGAGAATTGCATTTTGATGAAGTTTACACTTTGGAAATTGCATTTTTGCAATCATTCTGTATAATGGAAGTATGCGGAGGAGGTGCGTATCTATGGCTTTACCCGGAACACCCGGACAGCGGATTTCCGATTTATGCAACGGGAACCACATCACACAAAAGGAACTTGCGGAGAAGATAGGGGTTTCCGCTTCCCAGTTGAGCCGCATTGTCAGCGGCGAAACGAGAACGGTACATTCGGTCTTGACATTTTATAGTCAGCAGTGATATTCTCATAGGCGTGGCAAAGGAATTTAAGGTATCGACAGACTACATACTGGGCTTATCCACCGTGAGCGTCCGTAAAAGCTACGATATTTCTGAATTAGGCTTGTCCGAGGGAGCCGTGAGGGGGCTCGTGACGGGTGCTGTTGATGTGCAAATCCTCAACCGCCTGTTGGAACACAGGAATTTTCCTAAGCTGATAGATTTGATACGGATTTATTTTCAGGACACAGCGGCAAAAGGCATAACAGCAAGAAACCAGCTTATCGAGATAGCAACGGCTTCCCTGTCCGACCTGATGAAAGAACACCCGGAACACCGGGCGGAAGCAAAGCAGGATTTACAGCTTTTGAACGCCCAGAAGATGGGGGAACATGATGCGGAGATTGAGAAAATCAAAAATGTGTTCCTTGCTATCCTGCGGGATATTAAGAAAGACATTGACAACGGGGAACAGCCGGGAGAAGCTGTGACCGCCGCGATGTTCCAAGCCATGCGGGACGCATTGGCGGAACAGAAGCAAAACCCGCTTTCCATTGACGATGTAGCGGCGATGGTTGCCGGACAGATCGGACAGCTTACGCCGATGGATGAAGAAACTGCCGACCTGTTCAAGCAGTTGGCAAAAAAGATGATGAAAGGAATAGAATAATAGCCTGTTATTCGAGATAATAATATGCCATTAGTAAAGCATGACTACCCTGTTTTAGAGTACGATACCGCATCAAAAGCTGTTTTTCAGCCGGGAAATGGGAAAAAATGTTTTCCTGCAAAAGCAGTGTTTGCTTTTTTAGGAGACGAGGTTGAAAATTATGCACATACCCATGATGGAATACAGATAGATGAATTTGAAAGTGCAACAAGACGATATCCTATTTATGAATGTCTTTATAATCAGGAGAAAATATGTCTATGTCCGGCTCCTGTGGGAAGTGCTGCTGCCGTCCAAGTTTTAGAATATTTAATTGCAGGGGGTGTAACAAAGATTATTTCCGTCGGCTCCTGCGGCGTATTGGAAGACATCCCGGAAAATAGATTTTTGATACCTGTTTCTGCATTGAGAGATGAGGGAACATCTTACCATTATCTTCCTCCCTCCCGAGAAGTAGAGATTTCAAAGGCTGGTATAAATGCGATTGAATCTGCTTTAAGCCAAAAGAATATACCATATTGGGAAGTTAAAACATGGACAACAGACGGTTTTTATCGAGAAACAGTAGAAATGGTTCAGTATCGGAAAGAAGAGGGATGTCAAGTAGTAGAAATGGAATGTTCCGCATTGGCGGCGTGTGCAAAATTTAGAAAAGTTACATGGGCTATGCTGCTTTTTTCAGCCGATACTCTTGCAGACCCTCATAAATACCAAGAAAGAGAATGGGGAAAAACAAGTATATCCATAGCCTTAGAATTAGCCTTAGACGCTGTTTTATCAGTTGTTGAGGAGTAAAAATAAATACATATAGGAGTTACAATGAATATAAATGAATTTCCACAACAAGTAAATCAAGTTATTTCAATAGCAGAAACCATATTACAAGGTCAAATATTGGGGATATATTTATATGGTTCAGCAACAATGAATGGGCTGCGTCCAGATAGTGATATAGATATACTGATAATTACTAAACAAGAATTGAGTAATTCAATCAGAGCAGATCTAACAAAGCAATTATTGAAAATTTCTGGCTCCGTAGGCTGTATTGAAAAAAGACCTTTAGAGGTAACTATTATCAATCAATCTGATATTGTTCCGTTGCAATTTCCGCCAAAATGTCAGTATATGTATGGTGAATGGCTAAGGGGAGAGATGGAAGCAGGAGAATATCCGCAAGCCTGCAATGACCCAGATATAATGATTTTATTATGGCAAGCAAGAAAAAATAGCATAACTTTGAAGGGGGCGGAAAGCAAAGAGCTTATTCCCGCTATCCCATTTCACGAAATTAAAAAAGCAATTCGGTTTTCTTTACCTGGTTTGATTTCCAGCTTTAAGGGTGATGAAAGAAATGTGTTATTAACCTTATCACGAATGTGGTTTACTTTAGTAACAGAAGAAATCACGACAAAAGATGTTGCCGCAAAATGGGTAATTTTAAAATTGCCGGAGAGATTCCCCCCCCTGCTAACAACGGCAAAGGAAGCTTATTTGGGAAATTTGTCTGATGAATGGGAGACAGTAGAAAAGGAAGCGATGGCACTTGTAGAATATATGAAAAAACAAATTGAGGAATTACTTAGAACAGAGTAGCAAAGTTAGCGGGGCCAATCAACGGTCAAGATGAACGGCGCATAAATGCGCCGCCGTTGACAGTCCCGCCCGTCTTTGCTGATGGGCAATCAAGGCGGGAAAGCCCTAAAATGGCTTCCCGCCCATTTCAATCTTGAGAGAAGAAACGCTCCAAAACCAGAAAGAGAGCGGTAAATCTGAATTGCGAGGGAGAATGTAGATGAATCAAGGAAGAATTATTGTGATTACAGGTTCGCCGGGAACAGGAAAGACAACAACTGCGTCGATTGTCGCAAAAGAATCGAACATGGATAAATCTGTGCATATGCACACAGACGACTTTTTTCATTATTTAAGCAAAGGAGCAATACCGCCGCATTTACCAGAGTCCAACGAACAAAATTTAGTTGTCATTGAAGCCTTTTTAGAAGCTGCAAAGCGCTATGCCCGCGGCGGATATGATGTAATTGTAGATGGAATTGTCGGGCCGTGGTTTTTAGAACCATGGAGAGCCCTTGTTCGAGAAGATTATGAAGTACACTATATTGTTTTAAGAGCCAGTAAAGAAGAAACTATGAAACGAGCTGTGGAACGCTCAAAATTAGACAGAAAAACAAATGTTGAATTAGTAGAAACAATGTGGGAGCAATTTTGTAATTTGGGGATATATGAATCGAATGTTATAGAAACGACAACCTATTCTATCCAAGAGGCTGTTTTTGCAGTAAAAGAAAAAATTTCAAGTGGAGCCGCATTGCTATCTTAAACGATTTCTAAAAATCGAAATTTCATTTATCAGAGAAATAGCAAAGGCAGCCAAGCCAGTCAACGGTCAAAATGAACGGCGCATTTCATGCGCCGCCGTTGACAGTCCCGCCCGTCTTTGCAGATGGGCAATCAAGGAGGGAAAGCCCTAAAATGGCTTCCCGCCCATTTCATTATGAGAAAAGAAACGCTCCAAAATCAGAACGAGAGCGGCCAAGCACTTTGAGGGATTGGCCGCCTTGTCCACCCATTCAGCGGGACGGCGGGTGGCGGTCAAGGCCGGGTGTAAACCCGTTCATTTCAGCCTTGACGGTTGCCCGCTGTCCTGTTACTTTTCCGGGAGTGTAGCCACAACTTCGGGACACTTTGTCCACAAGTCGGAGCGTAGGACGAGGGACGGGGGCTTTCATATACGCCCAGTCTGCTGTTGAAACCAGACCTGTGCTTACGGCTCTACGCCACGCAAGCACAGCCCTGTTTTCCTGCCGCTTCAAATGCCCTTGCCCTCCCCGGCGGCAACGGCATTTTCACGGCAACGCCGACAGAGCGTATAACACACTACACTTTGCTTCGCAAAGTCGTGTGCCAAATGGGGGCGTTGCCCCCTTTGGAAACCCCCACAAGAAAAGGCGGTACGCTACCCCTCCACGGGGCGCATACCGCCTTTTCTTGTTATCCAGCCCTCCGGCTGTATCGGTTGAGCAAAAGTCAGCGTGGGATTGATGTGGTATCTTTATCTAAGTGAACCCCCGTGCTCCACGTAGGTGATGACGTCGGGGGCCTTGGCCAGCACCGCCTCCAGAGGGTAGTTGGGGATGGTGTGGATCAGCCGCCGGCCCGGGTTCTTGATGGGGGTGCAGTCCAGGCCCATGGCCTCAAAGAGCTCCACCGACTTGTCCTGAAGCCGCCCCTTGGTGAGGGCGATCCGTAAAGGCTCGCTCATAGCTCCACCCTCCTCTCGCTCCCGTTCTCCAGCACCAGCACGGCCTTTGCGCCCTTCTCCTTGGCCAGGGCGATGGTCTCCTCAACCTCACCTCGGGGGGAGAGCTCCACCGTCCCCGGCGCGGCGGCGTCCACCGCCGCCAGGGCCCGGCCCAGGTCGTCGGCGCCGTAGTGGATCAGGGTCTCCAGACGCGCCGTCGGCGCCTCCGGGAGGCAGCCGGCCACCGCGTCCACGTCCACGGCAAAGCCGGTGGCGGGGGCCGCCCGGCCGAAGGCCTCCACCAGGTTGTCGTACCGACCGCCGGAGAGGACGGCGTCCCCCGCCCCCTCTACATAGCCCCGGAAGACCACGCCGGTATAGTAGTCGATCTGGTGGACCATGCCCAGATCGAAGCGGATGTGGTCGCCATAGCCCGCCTTACAGAGGGCATTGTAGAGCTGCCGCAGGTAGACCAGCACGGCGCTGCCCCCGGCCAGCTCCTCGGCCTCGTCCAGCACCTCCGCCCCGCCGAAGAGGCGGGAGAGCCGCCGCAGGGCCTTGCAGGCTCCCTGCCCGGCGTAGGGCTCCAGCAGGTCATTGAGGGCGGCGAAGTTCTTGCCCTCGATGAGCAAGCGCATCTGCTCGATGACGGCGGCGGGCATATCCACCCGGCTGGCCAGATCCCGGAAAAAGCCCACATGGCCCAGCTCCACATGGTAGTCCTTCACGCCGCAGGCGCCCAGGGCGTCCACCGCCAGGGCCACCATCTCCAGGTCGGCCTTCCAGCCGGCGGCACCGATGAGCTCCACGCCGCACTGGGCGATCTCACTGCTGCCACCCTTGTGCTCCTGGCCGGAGCGGAATACAGTCTGGTCGTAAAAGAGCCGCTGGGGCAGGGGCAAAGCCTTCAGCTTGGTGGCCGCAACCCGGGCGATAGGGGTGGTGCAGTCGGGCCGCATCACCATGATCTTGCCGGAGCGGTCAATGATCTTGAGCATGCTCTCCTGGGGCATGGGGTTGCCCGACTGGAGGAAGAGGTCGTAGAACTCCACCTCCGGCGTGCTCACCTCGGCGTAGCCCCGCCGCTGAAAGAGCGCCGTCAGCTCCCGCTGGACCTGCCGCCGCTCCCGGCACTCGGCAAAGAGCCGGTCCCGGGTCCCCTCGGGGGTATTAATTGTATACAAGGGGGGTCCCCCTTTCCTGTAAAGTTACTTTCGTATAGTACCACGTTACTATGCTAAAGTCAACAACTTTTCCCTGTCCGCATAGGGACAGGGGAAAAGTCTTTCATAGGCGGACTGGGCCTTGTTTGAATGTAGGCAATATGCTCAGCGGCGCGGGATTTTGGCTGCTGGCAAGCAATTTTTTCGCGGGAATCCTGACGGATTTCAAGGAAAAATTGGGCAATCCAGCGGGCAAAAGGCCCGCCGATTGGGCGTGTTGACGATTTTCAAGCATGGCCTAGAATCCGTCAAACAGGGTCATTTGGCTGGTATCCGGCATGCCGGAAAGGGCGCCGCAGGACTTGAGCAGCTCGATATGGGCCTTAGTCACTTTGGGGCAGTCAAAAGAGAACTCCTCCACGGAGAGGTACTCCTTCCCCTTGCGCTGCTCCACGATGGAGACGGCCGCCGTCTCACCCAGGCCCGGAATGGCCATGAAGGGCGGGATGAGGGCCTTCTTCTCCTCGTCTACCTGGAAGCGCACCGCGTCCGACCGGTAGAGGCTCATAGGCTCAAAGGTGAAGCCCCGGATATAGAACTCGTAGACCACCTCCAGGGTGGTGAGCATATCCTGCTCCACGGCGGAGGCGTCCTTGTCCTTGACCCGGATCTCGTCCATCTTGGCCTTGGCCCGGTCCAGGCCCTGGCACATGACGGTGGCGTCGAAGGCCTTGGCCCGGATGGAGAAGTAGGCAGCGTAGAAGGCTAGGGGCCGGTGGACCTTGAACCAGGCGATGCGGAAGGCCATCATGACGTAGGCCACGGCGTGGGCCTTTGGGAACAGGTAGGCGATCTTCTTACAGGAGCCGATGTACCAGTCGGGGACGCCGTGCTCCCGCATCTCGTCCTCGGCCCCCTCGGGGAGGCCCCGGCCCTTTCGGACGGCCTCCATGATCTTGAAGGCCCGCTTCTCATTCATGCCGCAGGAGATGAGGTAGATCATAATATCGTCACGGCAGCCGATAGCCTGACCGACGGTGGCGGTGCCGGAGAGGATCAGATCCCGGGCGTTGCCCAACCATACATCGGTGCCGTGGGAGAAGCCGGACAGCCGCACCAGGATGTCGAACTCCGCCGGCTTGGTCTCCTCCAACATGCCCCGAACGAAAGAGGTGCCGAACTCCGGGATGGCGGTGGCACCGGTGGGGCCCAGGACCTTGTCGTCCTCATAGCCCAGGACCTTGGAGGTGATGAAAATGCTCCGGGTGTCCGGGTCGTCCAGGGGAATGGTCTTGGCGTCCATCCCCGTAAGGTCCTCCATCATGCGGATCATGGAGGGATCATCGTGTCCCAGCATGTCCAGCTTCAGGAGGTTGGACTCCATGGAGTGATATTCAAAGTGGGTGGTGATGATGTCGGTGTCGGTGTCGTCGGCGGGGTGTTGGACCGGACAGAAGTCGTAGATCTCTTTGTCCTGGGGGATGACCACCATGCCGCCGGGGTGCTGGCCGGTGGTCCGCTTGACCCCGGTACAGCCTTTGGCCAGCCGAAGCATCTCCGCCCGGGTGGCCGTCTTACCCCGCTCCTCCATGTACTTTTTCACGTAGCCAAAGGCGGTCTTTTCGGCCACGGTGCCGATGGTGCCCGCCCGGAACACGTGGGACTCGCCGAAAAGCTCAAAGGTGTGCTTGTGGGCGTTGGACTGGTACTCGCCGGAGAAGTTGAGGTCGATATCGGGGACCTTGTCGCCGCCGAAGCCCAGGAAGGTCTCGAAGGGGATGTTGAAGCCGTCCTTCTCGTACTTGGTGCCGCACACCGGGCAGACAGCGTCGGGCATATCGGCGCCGCAGCCCGCCCCCAGCGTCTTGGCCGTCTCGAAGTCGGCGTGCTTGCAGTTGGGGCAACGGTAGTGTGGCGGCAGGGCGTTGACCTCGGTGATGCCCGACATGAAGGCCACGATGGAGGAGCCCACCGAGCCACGGGAGCCCACCAGGTAGCCGTGGTCCAGGGAGTCCTGCACCAGCTTCTGGGCTGACATGTAAATGACGTCGTAGTGGCGCATGAGGATATCGTGGAGCTCAGTCTCGATGCGGTCCACCACGATCTGAGGCGGCTCCTCGCCGTAGAGGCGCTTGGCCTTGCCCCACACCAGGCGCTTGAGCTCCCCCTCCGAGTCCTCCAGCTTGGGGGCGAAGAGGCCGTTGGGCAAGGGGTTCAGGTCCCCGCACCAGGCGGCGATAAGGTGGGTGTTGTCCACCACCACCTCCCGGGCGGTCTCCTCCCCCAGGTAGGAAAATTCCCTCAGCATCTCGTCAGTGGTGCGGAAGTAAAGGGGATTGGGAGAATCGGCGTCCTCAAAGCCTTTTGTGTTGAGGAGGATGTGGCGGTAGATCTCATCCTCCGGGTCCAGGAAGTGGACGTCGCCGGTGGCCACCACCGGCTTGCCCATCTCACGCCCCAGCTCCACGATGGTGCGGTTGAAATCCCGCAGCTCCTCTTCGTCCCGGGCCAGGGTGCGGCCGGTCTTGTCAGGGCGGAGCATAAAGGCGTTGTTGCTGATGGGCTGGATCTCCAGGTAGTCGTACCAGGAGGCGATGCGCTTGAGCTCGGCCCAGGAGGCATGCCGGGCCACCGCCTGGAAGAGCTCCCCCGCCTCGCAGGCGGAGCCCATCAGCAGGCCCTCCCGGTTCTCGTCGATGAGGCTCTTGGGCATCACCGGATACTGCTTGCGCTGGAAATGCTCCAGGTGGGCCTTGGACACCAGCTTGTAGAGGTTGCGAAGCCCCGTCTGGTTCCGGGCCAGGACGATGAGATGACGGGCCCGCCGCTTGCCCTTGCGCTTCTGGTTTTGTCCCGCCACCCAACGGTTGATGGGCCCCAGGGAGTGGATGTCGTGGTCTTCCTCCAGCCGTTTGAAGAAGGGCACCAGCATGTAGGCCACGGTGGAGGCGTCGTCGGTGGCCCGGTGGTGGTTGAAGGCAGGGAGTCCCAGGTGACCGGCCACCACGTCCAGCTTGTGCTTGGAGAGCTGTGGCAGCAGGGCCTGGGCCAGGGGCAGGGTATCCACCGCCGTCACATCCAGGGGGATGCCCATGCGGCGGCAGCCCTCTGCGATGAAGCCCACGTCGAAGCCGGCGTTGTGGGCAGCCAGGGGCCGACCCTTCACGAAGTCCAGAAACTGCCGGATGGCCTCGGCCTGGCTGGGGGCCCCCTTCACCATGTCGTCGGTGATACCGGTGAGCTGGCTTACCTCATAAGGGATGGGCCGCTCCGGGTCCACGAAGGTGGAAAAAATCTCGTCGGTGACCTTGCCGTCCTTGTAGACCACGGCGCCGATCTCGGTGATGACGTCGTGGCGGGCGTCCAGGCCGGTGGTCTCCAGGTCGAAGCAGACATACTCCCCATGAAAATCGGCGTCCAGGTTGCCCCGGACGGCGGGCATGTCGTCCACATCGTTGATGAAATAGGCCTCCACGCCGAAGAGCATCTTGATGCCCGCCTTCTTGGCGGTGGAGTAGGCCGTGGGGAAGTCGTGGCAGACGCCGTGGTCGGTGATGGCAATGGCGGGGTGGCCCCAGGCCGCCGCCCGCTGGATCACCTTCTTGATGTCGGTGGTGGCGTCCATGGAGGACATTTTCGTATGTAGGTGGAGCTCCACACGCTTCTTCCCCGGGGCGGTGTCGGTGCGCTCGGGGGGACGCTCCCCCTCGGCGATGCCGGTGGGCTCGATCTGGAGCTCCCCCTGATAGGGGCTTACCCGGCCCTGGACAATGAGGTGCTGGCCCTCCTTCAGGGCCCCCGCCAGGGCCTTGCCCTCCTCCCCCACCAGGAACTTGGCCACCCGGATGGAGTTGGTCCGGTCGGTGATGTCGAAACGGACGATCCACGCCCCCCGCTTTTTCATCTCCACGTGGTCGGTGGCAAAGACATCGCCCTCAATGGTCACCATCTCGGTATCCAGGGTGATGTCGCTCATGGGGATGTGGCCAAATTTCTTTGTGATCTTCCCGAAGAGGAGCTTGCTGCCCCCCTTCTCCTTCTTCTTTTCACTGGGCGTCGCCGGTTTGATGTGCTTCAGCGCCTCCTGGCGGATGCGCTCGGTGCGGCGGAAAACCTCCATGGGGTCCACCTCCGTCGGGGCAGAGGGAGCTGGTGCCACGAAAGCCGTGGCCTCCGGGATGGTCGGTTCTTCCATCGGGGCGGGAGCGTCCACCTCCGGGGGCATGTCAGCCTCCGTGGGCATAGGCACCTCCTCCGACGGCATATCGGCCTCCGTGGGCATAGGCACCTCCTCCGACGGCATATCGGCCTCCGTGGGCATAGGCACCTCCTCCGACGGCATATCGGCCTCCGTGGGCAGGGGCGCCTCCTCCCAGGGGGGCAGGTCGTCCGCCGGACCCTCTACCGGGGCAGGCGTCTCTACGGTGAGGCTGAGGCGGGCGCTGCTCAGGCTGTAGACCGCCGCCAGCTCCGCTGACACCCGGTCCAGCACCCCGTCGGGAACGGGCCGGGGACCGGTGAGCTCCGCCTGGAGGCTGCGGCTGCCCTTGTCAATGACGGCAGAGCACACCGACGTCTCCCCCATGGGGCGTCTCAGCTCCGCCGGCGGGCTCCAGGCGGAAAAGAGGGTGAAAAATGGGATCTTGTCAGGCATGGTCGCTTCGGCTCCTTCTCCGGGGGTTTTTCAGGTTCACAGGGACTCGATCAGGCGGAAGAGCTCGTCCACCAGCTCCTCCTGGGGTACTTTTTTCACGATCTCTCCCTTGCGGAAGAGGAGGCCCACGCCGTCGCCGCCGGCGATGCCCACGTCGGCCTCCCGGGCCTCCCCGGGTCCGTTGACTACGCAGCCCATGACGGCCACGGTGATGGGCTTATGGACCGTGCGCAACCGCTCCTCAACCTCGTTGGCCAGGCCGATGAGGTCGATCCTGGTCCGGCCGCAGGTGGGGCAGGAGATGAGCTCGGGGGCGTCCTTCCGGAGGCCCACCACCCGCAGGATGTCCTGGGCAGCGTAGACCTCCTCCACCGGGTCGGCGGAGAGGGACACCCGGATGGTGTCGCCGATGCCCAGGGCCAGCAGGCCACCGATGCCCACAGCGGATTTCAGGATACCCATGCGGGGCGTCCCCGCCTCTGTTAGGCCCACGTGGAGGGGATAGTCGCTCTCGTCGGCCATCTTCCGGTAGGCGGCGATGGTGCCGGGGACGCTGGAGGTCTTGAGAGAGACGCAGATGTCGTCAAAGTCCCAGCGGTTGAGCAGTTTAATGTGGCCGAAGGCCGACTCCACCAGGGCCTCGGGGGTGGGACCGCCGTACTTGGCCAGCAGCTCCTTTTCCAGGGAGCCGCCGTTGACACCGATGCGGATGGGGATGCCCTTTCCGGCGCAGGCCTGGGCCACCGCCTTCACCCGGTCGGCGTCGCCGATGTTGCCCGGGTTGATGCGCACGGCGTCGGCCCCGGCGGCCACCGACTCCAGGGCCAGCTTATAGTCGAAGTGGATATCCACCACCAGAGGGATGTGGATGCGCTCACGGATGGCGCCCACCGCCTTTGCCGCCGCCAGGTCGGGCACCGCCACCCGGATGATCTCGCACCCCGCCTCCTCCAGGCGGAGAATCTGGGCCACGGTGGCCTCCACGTCATCGGTGCGGGTGTTGCACATGGACTGGACGGTCACGGGGGCGCCGCCGCCCACGGGCACACCGCCCACCAGGATCTGTTTGCTCATAAGTACGCTTCCTCCCCATAAACAGGTATGGCCGGCGGGTGGAAAACCACCCGCCGGCTGGCACTCATATTCAGGTCACGATGCGGACCACATCGTTGAAGGCCACCACCACCATGAGCAGCAACAGGAGAACAAAGCCGGCCATGTGGATATAGCCCTCGTATTTGGGGTCCAGCTTCCGGCGGGTCACCAGTGTAAAGATCCAGTTCACCACCAGGAAGAAGATCCGGCCGCCATCCAGGGCGGGGATGGGCAGCAGGTTCATCACCGCCAGGTTGATGGCGATGAAGGCGGACAGGTTGAGGATGCTGAAGAGGGCGCCCACCAGGGGGGACCCGCCGCTCTCCGCCGCCGCCTGAGCCCCCTCCTCTCCGGCCTGGCCCATGACGTCCATGATGCCGATGACGCCGGACATGTCCTTCACTCCGGCCTTGCCGGTAAAGAGGTCCACCAGACTCAGGCGGACCATACGCACCATGTCCAAAGAGGTGTACCAGCTCTGCTGGATGCGCACCAGGGGGGTGGCCTCCTCCACGGCAAAGGTGAGGCCGTACATCATCCTGGTCTCGCCTTCATAGTCATACTCCCTGGGGACCAGGGGGAAGTCGTTCAGGACGAGCTTCTCCCCATCCCGCAGGACCACCAGGTCCATGGGCTTTCCCCCAGCCCGGGAGAAAAAGAGGTCGATGTCGTTTTTGGAGTAGATCCGCTCCCCATTCACCGACAGGATGCGGTCCCCCACCATGAGGCCGTTTGTCCCCTCGTTGGGGAAGCCGTCCATGAACCCGGCGATGACCGGGGTGACAAAGCCCGCCGCCTGGCTGTAAACCACAATGAGCAGCACCAGTCCGGTGAGGAAATTCATAAAGGAACCGGCCACCAGGACGATGAACTTCTTCCAGCCGGGCTTGTTGGAGAAGCTGCCCGGGTCATCGGTGGCCTCGTCCTCCCCCTCCATGGCGCAGAAGCCCCCAATGGGGATGGCTCGGAGGGAGTACTGGGTCTCCCCTTTTGTGGCGGACCACAGCAGGGGCCCCATACCGATGGCGAACTCGTTGACCCGCACCCCCAGAAGCTTGGCGGTGATGAAGTGGCCGAACTCGTGGAGGGCGATGAGGATGCCAAAGACAACGATGGCGATGAGGATATAGAGCATATGGTTCTCCTTACTGGTTTTCCATGACGGCCGCGCGGGCTGCCTGATCGGCCTGGAAGATCTGCTCCAGATCCGGAGACTGGACCGCCGGGACCCGTTCCATGGCCAGTGCCACCTGCCAGGCAATGTCCATGAAGCCGATGCGCCGGTCCAGGAAAAGACCCACCGCCGCCTCGTTGGCCCCGTTGAGGATGGCCGTGGCGGTGCCGCCGGCGCGGGCGGCCTCCAGGGCCAGGGCCAGACAGGGGAAGGCCTCCGGGTCGGGAGCCTGGAAGGTGAGGCTGGGACACTGCAGCAGGTCCAGAGGCTCCGCCGGGCCTGGGGCGCGCTCCGGCCAGGTGAGGGCGTACTGAATGGGCAGGCGCATATCCGCCGCCCCCAGCTGGGCCAGCACCGCATTATCACAGTATTCCACCAGGGAGTGGACTATACTCTCCCGGTGGACCACAATGGAAATTTTTTCGGGGGGCAGCTCATAGAGCCGCATGGCCTCAATGAACTCCAGGCCCTTGTTCATGAGGGTGGCCGAGTCCACGGTGATCTTGGCTCCCATAGCCCAGTTGGGGTGCTTGAGGGCCTGCTCCAGGGTGACCCCCTCCAGCTCCTCCCGGCTCCGGCCGAAGAAGGGCCCGCCGGAGGCGGTGAGGATGAGGCGCTTGACCTCCCCCCGGTCCTTACAGCCCTGAAGGCACTGAAAGATGGCCGAGTGCTCCGAATCCACGGGGACGATCTCGGCACCCCAGCGCCGGGCCTCCGCCATGACCAGCTCGCCGGCACACACCATGGTCTCCTTGTTGGCCAGGGCGATGCGCTTGCCCGCCCGGATGGCGGCCAGGGTGGGCCGCAGTCCGGCGATGCCCACCACGGCGGTGACCACCGTATCGGCCGAGGGCAGGGCGGCGGCCTCCAGGAGCCCCTCCTCCCCGGAGAGGACCCGGACGGAGGTGTCCGCCAGTCGGGTCTTCAGATCGGCAGCGGCCACCTCGTCCACGCACACTGCAAGCTCCGGCCGGAATTGCCGAGCCTGCTCCTCCAACAGCTTGATGCTGTGGTGGGCGGTGATGGCTCGAACAGGCAGGTCCAGAGCGGCGGCCACATTCAGGGTCTGCCGGCCGATGGAGCCGGTGGAGCCCAGGAGGGAAATGCTTCTCTTCTCCATGGGTCAGCCTCCCTGGATGGCGGGCAGGAAGTGGACTAGGATCTCAATGAGGGGTGCGCAGAAGATCACACTGTCGAACCGGTCCAGCACACCGCCGTGGCCGGGGAAGATGTTGCCGAAATCCTTCAGGCCATACTGCCGTTTGATATAGGAGAAGGACAGGTCGCCGATCTGGGAGACCAGGCTGCCCAGGGCGCCATAGATGGCGAAGATCACATAGCTCACCCTGAGCTGGAAACCGAACTGCATCACCGCCCCGTAGATGAGGCAGCACACGATGGAGCCCACGAAGCCGCCCACGGCCCCCTCCACCGTCTTTTTGGGGGAGAGCTCGGGAGCCAGCTTGTGCTTGCCGAAGGCCATGCCCGCAAAGAGAGCGAAGGCGTCGCTGGTAAAGGCGGCCACCAGGGGAATGAGGATGAGGTAGTCCCCCAAAGGTTGATGGTCCAGCCGGACGAAGGAGGAGAGAAAATAGGGGATGAGCATGGCGAAGAAGAAGGACCCACCCATTTTCTCCAGGGTCACGGTATAGTGGCTGGAGATGGCCACCACAAAGATGAGCAGGAAGTAGAGGAAGATGCCTACCAGGGCCGAGCGCATACCCTCACCGATAAAGACCCAGAAGGGGATGACACCGGATAGGGCGATGGAGAGGGCGGAAATCTTGGGGTTCTTGACAAAGCCCGTGGACCAGAGCACCTCGTGAACAGCCACCATAGAGAGGGCCGAGATCATGATGGGCAGGAAGATGGGCGGCAGCAGGAAAAAGATCACAAAGATGAGTGGGATACACACCACCGCCACCATAATACGTTTACCCATGGGTCACACGCCTCCAAACCGGCGGGAGCGCCCCTGATAGGCCGCCAGCGCCTTGTTCAGTTCTTCCTTGGTAAAATCAGGCCAGAGCACGTCGGTAAAGTAGAATTCGGCATAGGCCGACTGCCAAAGCAGGAAGTTGGAAATCCGGATCTCCCCACTGGGCCGGATGACCAGGTCGGGGTCTGGGACACCGGCGGAGAAGAGGTACGAGCCAAAGGCCTCCTCGGTCAGGTCTCCCGGCTTCTTGTCGCCCCGGACACACTCCTCCGCGAAGGCTTTCACCGCCCGCAGCACCTCGTCCCGACCGCCGTAGTTCAGGCAGATGTTCACCTGGCAGCCCTCATAGTGGGTGGAGATCTCCTCCGTCCGACGGCACAGGGCCTGAAGCTCCGGGTCCAGGGGGGAAATATCGCCGAAAAAGCGCATCTTCACCCGGTCCCGCTCCATGCGGCTGATGGCCTCCAACAGATACTTCTTCAAAAGGCCCATGATGGCGGAGACCTCCTCCGCCGGACGCTTCCAGTTCTCCGTGGAGAAGGCATACACCGTCAGATACTCCAGGCCGATGTCCTTGCAGTAGGTGGCGATGGTACGAAAATTCTCGGCGCCGGCAGCGTGGCCCGCCGTGCGGGGAAGCCCCCTCTTTTTTGCCCAGCGGCCGTTGCCGTCCATGATGATGGCCACGTGGCGGGGCAGGTGGTCAAAATCCACCTGGTCTGCCGCCGCGGGTCTACGTTTCAAAAAGGCCATGTCAGCCTCCTAAATCCATTACTCGTGCCAACTCCCCGCCCCGCGGACGGGACGGGGAGCCAGTAAAGATGTGCGGGGCGCACAGCGCCCCGCACCTATCATGTCCAAAAGGTTCGGGCGTTACACCGCCATGAGCTCCTTCTCCTTCTTGGCGGAGAGGTCATCCAGCTCCTTGCAGCGCTTGTCGGTCAAGTCCTGGAGCTCCTTCTCAAACTCCTTGCAGTCGTCCTCGGTGATCTCGGACTTCTTCTGCTTGGCCTTGAGCTTATCCATAGCGTCCCGGCGGATGTTCCGGATGGCCACCTTGCCGTTTTCGGCATACTTCTTCACCTGCTTGGTGAGCTCCTTACGGCGCTCCTCGGTGAGCTGGGGGAAGCCTAGCCGAATGGAACTGCCGTCGTTCTGGGGGTTGATGCCCAGATCGGAGGTCTGGATGGCCTTCTCGATGGCCTTCAGAATGGAGGCATCCCAGGGCTTGATGAGCAGGCTCCGGGGATCGGGAGAGGAAATGGCGGCCACCTGGTTGATGGGGGTGGGGCTGCCGTAGTAGTCCACAGTGATCTTATCCAGGACGGCGGCGTTGGCGCGACCGGCCCGGACGCTGGCGAAGTCGGAGATCACTACCTCCACGGTCTTCTGCATCTTTACGTCGTATTCCTTCAGGATCTCGTTCATCTCACTTCTCCTCCTTGACGATGGTGCCCACCTTCTCGCCCATGACCACCCGGTAAATGTTCTCGGGGTCCTTCAGGGCGAAGAGGATGACAGGGATCTTGTTATCCATGGACAGGGATGTGGCGGTGGAGTCCATCACCTCCAGGTGCTGGGCCAACACATCATCGTAGCTGATGCTGTCGTACTTTACCGCCGTGGGGTCCTTTCTGGGGTCGGCGCTGTACACGCCGTCGATGTTCTTGGCCAGCAGGATGGCGTCGGCATCGATCTCCGCCGCACGCAGCACTGCCGCGGTGTCAGTGGAGAAGAACGGATTGCCGGTGCCGCAGCCGAAGATGACTACCCGGCCCTTTTCCATATGGCGAATGGCCTTAGAGCGGATGTAGGGCTCGGCCACCGAGCGCATCTCGATGGCAGTCTGGACCCGGACATCCACGCCCTTCTGCTCCAGCACGTCGGCAATGGCCAGGGCGTTGATGGCGGTGGCCAGCATACCCATGTGGTCGGCCCGGGTGCGCTCCATCCGGTCGCCGCCGTCCTTCACGCCGCGCCAGAAGTTGCCGCCACCCACCACAATGCCCACCTGGACACCGGCTTCATTACATTTTTTGATCACGTCGCAGACTCTGCCGATGACGTCAAAGTCCAGCCCACGGCTGGCGTCTCCGGCCAGGGCCTCACCGCTGACTTTCAGCAGGATGCGCTTATACTGCGGTTCAGGCATAGAGAATATCCCCTTCCGTATCCTTATATTCCTGGGCCGCGTCCGGATTCGTCCCGGCACGGCGCAACAGCCCACGGACAGAGCCGCGGCGCAGTTTACTCAGTCGTACCTATTTTAATATAACTTTTCCCTTTTGCATAGGGGGGCAGTCAGATTTTTTAAAATTTATACACATATCAAATCTCTCTGCCATTTCCCTCTTTCCCACCGCTGCAATCTATATTATAATGGTCTTGGTCAAACCGTTCGTGTGCAGGAAAGGAGGCAAACTCTATGCTGATTGGTATCCCTATGGAAGTCAAGCCCCAGGAGTTCCGCGTCGCCCTCACCCCTGCCGGTACCGATGCCCTGGTACGGGCAGGCCATCGAGTGGTGGTCCAGAACAGTGCCGGTCTGGGCAGCGGCTTTACTGACGAGGAGTACATCGACGCCGGAGCCCAGATCTGCGACGACCCGGAGGAGATCTTCCGTATGGCTGACATGATCGTCAAGGTCAAAGAGCCCCAAGAGGAGGAGTATGCCCTTCTCCGTCCCGGACAAACGCTGTTTACCTACCTTCACCTGGCTCCAAATCGTGCACTGACCCGGGCCATGCTGGAAAGCCGGGTAACCGGCATCGCCTATGAGACTGTCCAACTCGCCGACGGCTCCCTGCCTCTTTTGGCCCCAATGAGCGAGGTTGCCGGGCGCATGTCCATTCAGGTTGGTGCCCGTCTGCTAGAGCAGACCACCGGCGGCCGGGGCGTGCTTCTGGGCGGCGTCCCCGGTGTGGAGAGCGCCCATGTGGCGGTCATCGGCGGCGGCACCGTAGGAACCAACGCTGTGAAGATGGCCGTGGGCCTAGGCGCTCAGGTAACGGTGGTAGACGTGTCCATCGAGCGGCTCACCTACCTGGATGACCTCTTCCAGGGCCGTGTTATCACTTTGGCCTCCAACCCCTACAACATCGCCAGAGCCACCCAATGGGCCGATCTGGTGGTGGGCGCGGTCCTCATTCCCGGCGGTGCCATCGCTCCCCGGCTCATTACCGAGGAGATGGTACGGCAGATGCGACCCGGCTCTGTCATCATCGACGTAGCCGTGGACCAGGGTGGCATCGTGGAGACCATCGACCACACCACCACCCACCAGGACCCAACCTACGTCAAGCATGGGGTCATTCACTACGCGGTGAGCAACATGCCTGGCGCTGTCCCCCGCACCTCCACCTTTGCCCTCACCAATGCCACCCTGCCCTACATCCGGTCCATCGCCGACCACGGCGCCGAAGAGACCATGCGGCTGGACCCCACCCTCCGCAAGGGCTTGAATACCTACATGGGCAAGCTGACGCTTCCATCCGTGGGAGAGATCCAGGGACTTCCCTCCATCCCCTCTGAAGCGCTGTTCTGAACAAAAATCCCCGTGTCGGGACACGAAAAGGGCCGGGCACCTGTGGTGCCCGGCCCTTTCACGCGCCGAACGGTGCGGACAGCCCACGGACAGGAACAGGAGGACTTCGCCGCAAGTGGTCTTCTTTATACAATAAGGCACCCGTCTGCCTAAGACAGACCAGTGCTTCTATATAGCAAAAGGGCTTTGGACGCCATCGCCCAAAGCCGACCCGCTGGTAATAAATTGTCTCTATCAGCAAAAAAGCCACACCTTCCGGTGCGGTTTTCTTGGTACAAGGCTTACCGCTCACTCACGGTCCGCTCCTCGCTGCCGCCAAAGATCAGATCATCCACATCCAGGGGCTTCACGCGAACATTTTCCACTGCACATACCTCCTTCCCGGTTGTTTGAAGTTAGTATAGCAGTCCGATGGTAAAAAAGCAAGAGAACTATGTGGATATTTCATAAATTTTATGTAAATAAATTGTTAATTATGCCGAATTTCATCAACCAACTCTGGAAAATCCCCTCTTGCAAAATATGAGTGCCCATGTTATAATAATAAAGTCCCTCTGAGATGCAGGTGTAGTTCAATGGCAGAACGTCAGCTTCCCAAGCTGAACACGAGGGTTCGATTCCCTTCACCTGCTCCATTCAAAAAATCCCGCAGCCGTAATGGCTGCGGGATTTTTTATTCCCAACGGTTTCATAACCTCAGCTTATCTGCATTTCCGTCTCCGCCAGAGATGACCCAGAGGTCAAGAAGACGGACAAATACACACGGATTACACTCAGAAAGTGCACAGCGGAATAATGCTGTATTTCGCCATGTCACAAAGACACCTCATCTCCCTTAGGTCTCCAAAAAATAAGGAGCCCAGGGTAATCATTACGATTACCTTGGACTCCTTCGAGTCATGATTGAGTGGTCAATAAGGCTAAGATGCAGGGGATGGCCTCAACAATTACTTGCCCAGCTGCTTGGCGATCTCCTCAGCGAAGTTCTCCTGCTTCTTCTCGATGCCCTCACCCTTCTCGAAGCGGACAGCATTCTTGAAGGTGATGGTGCCGCCCAGAGCCTTGGCGGAAGAAGCGATATACTGTTCCACGCTCATGCTGTTGTCCTTGACGAACTCCTGCTGCAGCAGGCAGTTCTCAGCGTAGAACTTGTTGAGCTTACCCATGACGATCTTCTCACGGACCTGCTCGGGCTTGGAGGCCATCTTGGGGTCGTTGGCCATCTGGACCATCATGATCTTCTTCTCCTCGTCCAGCACGTCCTGGGTGACCTGAGTCTTGTCCCAGAAGCGGGGATTCAGAGCGGCGATCTGCATGGCCACGTCCTTACCCACGGTCTCCACCTGCTCGGCAGAGAGGCTGGTCTCCAGGTTCACCAGCACGCCGATCTTGCCGCCGGCGTGGATGTAGGGCACGCACACACCCTCGGTGAAGAAAGCAAAGCGGCGGACCTTGATGTTCTCGCCGATGACCAGAACCATCTCCTGCTGCTGCTGAGTGACGGTGAGATCGGTGCCGGCATACTTGCACTCCATGAGGGCGTCCAGGTCGGCAGGCTTGTTGGCCACGACGGTGGCGGCCACACCCTTGACGAAGTCCACGAACTTCTCGTTCTTGGCCACGAAGTCGGTCTCGGCGTTGACCTCGACCACCACGCCCACACCGTCGATAACGGCGGCGTAAGCCATACCCTCGGCGGCGATACGGCCAGCCTTCTTCTGGGAAGCGGCCAGGCCCTTCTCACGCAGCAGCTCCACAGCCTTGTCCATGTTTCCGTCGGCCTCGGTGAGGGCCTTCTTGCAGTCCATCATACCCACGCCGGTCATCTCGCGCAGAGTCTGCACGTCTTTTGCAGTAAAAGCCATATCAATAACCTCCATATATTTCTTTTCTTCTGTAAAAAAGCGCCCGCCGCGCGCCGGCGGGCGCTAAAAGCCCAATGTCAGGATCTCGGATCAGGCGTTGGCGGTCTCCTCAGCCTTGGCAGCCTCATCAGCAGCGTTGTCCTCGCCCTGCTTGCCCTCCATGATGGCGTTGGCCATGACGGAAGAGATCAGGCGGATGGCGCGGATGGCGTCGTCGTTGCCGGGAATCACGTAGTCGATCTCATCGGGATCGCAGTTGGTGTCCACGATGGCCACGATGGGGATGTTCAGCTTGCGAGCCTCGTTGATGGCGTTGCGCTCCTTGCGGGGGTCGACCACGAACAGGGCGCCGGGGAGCTTCTTCATCTCGGTGACGCCGCCCAGGTACTTCTCCAGCTTGGCGATCTCGCCCAGGTGCTTCATGACTTCCTTCTTGGGGAGCATGTCGAAGGTGCCGTCCTCCTGCATCTTCTTGAGCTGGTTCAGACGGTCCACACGGCCGCGCATGGTCTTGAAGTTGGTGAGCATGCCGCCCAGCCAGCGGGCGTTCACATAGTAACCACCGCAGCGGGAAGCCTCTTCCTTGATGGCCTCCTGAGCCTGCTTCTTGGTGCCCACGAAGAGCAGGGTCTGACCACCGGCGGCCAGATCGCGGACGAAGTTGTAGGCCTCCTCCAGCTTTTTCACGGTCTTCTGCAGGTCGATGATGTAGATACCGTTACGCTCAGTGTAGATATAGGTGGCCATCTTGGGGTTCCAGCGGCGGGTCTGGTGACCGAAGTGGACACCGGCCTCCAGGAGCTGCTTCATAGATACGACTGCCATAGTTTTGTTTCCTCCTTTAATTGTTATTACCTCCACCCCGTTCATCTGCGGCACGTCCACCCCGAAGGGCACCGGACGCCGTATCCCGGACGGTGTGTGTAATACTGTGCCTTTTCGCACAGCTAGGGTATTTTATCACAGTTGCAGCTGAAATGCAACCATTTTTTCCTGTTTTTTACCATCCAGGTTCAGGCGTCCTCCGCCCCATCGATGGCGGCGGGGGACCCGCCCTCCACCAGGATGATATCCTCCCCGAACCGGCGTACCGACGACCAGGGAAAGACGTGGTCCTTCTCCCGGCCCAGCAGGCCGAAAAACCGCAGGCGCCCCGGCACCACCAGGGCCTTCACCTGCCCGGTCTCCAGGTCTACCTCCACGTCCCCCACATAGCCGAAGCGGCTGCCGCCGCTGATGTCGATGACCTCCTTGTCCCGCAGCTCCGAGACGGTGCTCTCCATCTCCGGCGCCCCCTTTCCCGCGGTGTGTTCCGCTCCCTGCCACCCTATGCGGAAAAAGGCATCGGTATGCCACCTTTATAGATCCCGACGGATCTGCTTGAGGGCGCTCTTCTCCAGTCGGGAGACTTGAGCCTGGGAGATGCCTACCTCGGCGGATACCTCCATCTGAGTCTTGCCCTGAAAGAAACGCAGATCCAGGATGTGCCGCTCCCGCTCGGAGAGCCGGGCGATAGCCTCCTTGAGGGCGATATGCTCCAGCCAGCTCTCATCGGTGTTCTTGGCGTCCTTCACCTGGTCCATGACGCAGATGGTGTCCCCCTCATGGTCGTACACTGGCTCGTAGAGGCTCACCGGGTCCACGATGGCGTCCAGGGCGGCCACCACCTCCTCCCGCTTCACCCCCATGGCGGAGGCGATCTCCTCCACGCTGGGCTCCCGCTGGTGCTCGGATAGAAACTTTTCCTTGGTCTGGAGCACTTTGTAGGCCGTATCCCGCATGGACCGGGACACCCGCATGGCGCTGTTGTCCCGGAGGTAGCGGCGGATCTCCCCGATAATCATGGGCACGCCATAGGTGGAAAAGCGCACGTCCAGGTCTACATTGAAATTATCGATGGCCTTGATAAGGCCGATACAGCCCACCTGAAAGAGGTCGTCGGCGTTCTCTCCCCGGTTGTGGAAGCGCTGGATCACCGAGAGCACCAGCCGCAGATTGCCGGCGATGAGCTCCTCCCGGGCCGCCATATCCCCCGCTTTGGTCCGCCGGAGCAGCTCCAAAGTCTCTTCATTTTTCAATACCTTCAGCTTGGCGGTGTTGACGCCGCAGATCTCTACTTTTCCCTGCAATCCGGCTGACCTCCCCGCACTTTACTGCTATCAGTATCTCCAGGCGGGAATGGTACATACCTCGGGGAGGCAGCCTATATTTTTTATCGTTGGACCGATTTCGATGGATTTTTGCCGTCCTGCATCACAACATCCGCAGGATCTCCTTTTTGAGCCGGGAGATGATCCGCTTCTCCAGGCGGGAGATGTAGGACTGGGAGATGCCCAGCAGGTCAGCCACCTCCTTCTGGGTCCGCTCCGGTCGGCCGTCTAGGCCGAAGCGGAGGGTAATAATCCGCCGCTCCCGGTCGGAGAGCTTCTCCAGTGCCAAGGAGAGGAGCTGACGGTCCACATCGTCCTCGATAGGCTTCATCACCAGGTCGTTGTCGGTGCCCAGGATGTCGGAGAGCAGCAGCTCATTGCCGTCCCAGTCGGTGTTCAGAGGCTCGTCAAAGGAGACCTCCGTCTTCTGGTTGGCGGTCTTACGCAGGTACATGAGGATCTCGTTTTCAATGCACCGGCTGGCGTAGGTGGCCAGCTTGATGTTCTTGGCCGGCTTATAGGTCCCCACCGCCTTGATGAGTCCAATGGTCCCAATGGAGATCAGATCCTCAATATTGATGCCCGTGTTCTCGAACCGCCGGGCGATATAGGCCACCAGCCGTAGATTGTGCTCGATGAGGATCTCCCGGGCCCCCTCTTCCCCCCGCTCCAGCCGCAGCAGGATGTCGGCCTCCTCCTCCCGATTCAGTGGGGCGGGCAGCGTGTCGCTCCCCCCGATATACATGATCTTCCCCGGCAGGCACAGCCCCAACCGGGCCAGCAGACGCCACAGGAGTATCCGCCCCCGCACCATCATCACCATCATTTTACCCATCGCTCCCTTCCCCCGTTCTGTCTATGACTCCATAGCGCCCACCAGGGCACTGTATGTACCGCCGTCGGAGAGCCGGGTGGGCGAGAGGGCGGCCAGCACCCCCTGGTACTTCCGGCCCCCTATCCTGGCCTCATCCAGCCGTACCGCCAGCAGCAGGCCACACTCCACCCCCACCGCCTGGTAGGGCAGGAGTCGGAAGCGGCCATCTCCCTCCATCCGGGACAGGGTGCCCACCGGGTCCCGGAGCTGAGCCTCCCCAAAAGGGCGGTCTAGGAGGGGCGCCGCCTTCTCGCCCTCCACCACCAGCACCCCCCGGCCGGTGGCCGGATCAGTGAGGGTGTTGCCCGTGTCCAGCAGGGCGGTGACTGTCACCTGCCGCCCTTCCAGGGTGAGCACCGCCTCCACCAGCTCCCGGGAGCCGTGGCCGGCGCTACGCCGGAAGACAAGAGAGGCCGCCGCGTAACATCCGGCAGAGGCCAGGAGGAGGACCCCCAGGTCCACATGTGGAGAGAGGACACCCCGCTCCAGGCCCACGCCCCGGGCACCCAGCAGGCTCAGCGCCAACACGCCGCCCCCCAGGGCGCAGGAGAGGGCCAGGAAGGCCAGAAAACTGCGGAGGAGCCGCCGTCCGCCACCGTAGGCGATGAGGGCCATAGCCACGGCTACGGCCAGCTCCACAGCGGGATGGGTCAGAAAGCCCAGCCCTGGCAGAAAGACAGCGCAGGCGTAAGCCGCCCCCAGAGCGGCCCCCAGGGCCAACCGTGGCCGGCAGAGTACCGCCCCGGACAGCCGTGCCGCCCCCAATAGTAGCAGATAGTCCACGATCAGATTGAGCAGAAACAGGGAGTCTATGTAAACGACGGTCACACCCAGCCCTCCTTCCCCAGTCCGGAAACCGGCAGAAATCATTATTATAATGTGTACCGAAAAAAGCTGAGTCCCTTGGAAATCAAGGTTTTTAAGGCCAATTGGCTTTGTTCAAGCGTAGGGGGTTTGGGGCAGTTCCGCCCCAAACTCCTGCACCTTCCACCGGAACATGTGAACATTCCAGCGGAAAAACGCATTACAATCTCTATTTCACAAAAAAGCGCACTTCGGCTGTTTTATGAGATTGTACGGCTCTGACCGAATGAATGGACCACTCGGCGATTCATTCAGCAGACATTATTATAGGGCTTGCCCGCCACAAAAAAGGTCAAACCGGGGCCGCAAATAGGAACCCCCTAGTCTAGCCTGAAAGCAAACCACAAATAAGAACGCCGCCCATGTTGTAACATGGGCGGCGCTGTGCTCATTCCGCAAAGGTCAGAGTGACCGGTCCGGTATACATCCGGTAGGGTACCTGGGTGGCGGGCAGTGTGGCGGTGCTTCCCAGCAGAACTACGGCGTTACCTGGCGTCTGGGAGAAGAGGCGACCAGTATCGTCCATCTCTACCACTGCGTCTCCACCAATCTGGAGGAAGCAGTCAGCATTGACCGTCTCGCTGCCACACCGGGTCCGACGAACCACCTGAAGGGCACCGCCTCCCTCCTGGCCGCTCTGGAAATCGGCCTCAGTCTGGACAGCCTCCGCTCCGGTCAGATAATAGGAGGCGTAGTCAGGATGGTCGGTGGTGATGCCGTGGTAGCCGTCATAGTACTTCTGCTCAAAGAGCTCATACTCGTCCACGGTCCAGGGGTGGATCAGGATGCCACGGTGCCGGGCTGCCCGGGTGAGGGCAGTGGTCTGGGCCTCCTGGGGACAGCTGTAAAAGGCGCACAGGGGGTCCAGCACCTCCGCCATGGCCTTCAGATTGGCGGCGGTATCCGCCCCGCTTTGGGTGCAGGCGGCCAGATAGCCCACCGCCGCCTCGGGCATCCGGGCCCGAATTCTCTGGAGCTGCTCTGTGCTGTAAGAGAGAAAGACCACCCGGTCAGTCATACCAGCAGTATACACCGTCTGGACCAGGGGTTCGATGATAGCCGGGTCCTCGCTCTTGATCTCCACCAGGAAGACGGTGTCCCGTCCCTGGACCGCCTGGAAGAGCTGGGCCAGGGTGGGCATCCGGTCCCCGGCCAGGGCCTTATCCCGGAATGTCAGGCTCTGGAGCTGGAGCCGGGTGGCGGCGGCGATCCACAGGTTCTGGTTCGTCAGGGCGCCGGTGGTGGAGTCGTGGTTCACCATCACCACCCCGTCGGCGGAGAGGTGGACGTCGCACTCAATGGCATCCGTCCCCGCCTCCGCCGCTAGGATGGCAGAGCGCTCCGTGTTCTCCGGTGCCGTCTCGTGAAGACCGCGGTGGGCGGTGATGACAGGGGTGCGGGTAAGAGTCCGTTGGCCTGCCGGGAAGGACTCTATGGCGTCCATGACCCCCTCCCAACCGTCGGTGACCAAGCCGTCTGCCCCGGAGAGAATGGCGGTATAATAGGCCGCCTCCCCACCGTCGGTGCGGACCCAGACCGCCACCCCTCTGGTCTGGATGGCCGCCACCGTCTCAGGCGAAGCGTCAGCCTGGTCCAGGACCACCACCCGAGCCCCCGCCCGACCAGCCAGGGCGGCGGCCGACCTGGGGTCTGCAAGGTCCATGTCGGAGCAGTCCAGGATGGCTCGGACCCCCGGTTTCCCGGCACAGGCCGTCTGGAGGACCTGGAGCTGGCTGGAAAAGACGTTTACGTCCACGATGCCGTTGACGGAAACGTATTGGGCAAAGGCAGCCGCGGTGGTCAGGTCCTCGATACGGAACCCCGCCAGCACCCGCTTGTCCAGCCGATCCACGTAGCTGTTCAAAGAGATTCTGGTACCGCGGTCTACTACGGTAAGGTCAGAGAAGACCTCCTTGATCAGCGTGGCCGGGCGCCGCTCTCCCGCCGCGATGTCAGAAGCGGACAGGCTGTCCCCTTCCGCCACAACCGTGGGAGACATGACCAGCCCCGTTTTGGGCTCATAGATCTGGGTATCATAGCCGTTGGCGGTGAGG
Source organism: Intestinimonas sp. HCP28S3_D6 (assembly GCF_052065695.1). Lineage (NCBI taxonomy): Bacteria > Bacillati > Bacillota > Clostridia > Eubacteriales > Intestinimonas > Intestinimonas sp. HCP28S3_D6. Next base: position 47,534 of record NZ_JBQHTM010000003.1, on the reverse strand, counting down.
GGCTCCTCCGTAGGAAGGTCGGGCAGCTGGTCGGTGACCGACAGGGAGAGGAGCTCCGCCGTGGCACCGTCAAAGGTGAAGGCCACCTGGCCATCTACTGTGGACTGGTCGGCCACGTCGGCCCGCAGCACCAGGGCTCCGTCCACATACTGGCAGACCACCCCGTTCTGATAGAGAATTGTGAGGGTATAGACCTGGCCCTCCTCCATAGCCGTGCTCAATGGAGCGGCACACTGGGTGCTCCAGGCCCCGCCGGGCAGCATCCGGGCGCATTCCACCCCGTTGGAGGCGGTGGGGTCCTGCCGCAGGGCCAGCTGCCAGAAGGAATATTTGGAGTTGGTATCCGTCCCGCCGGCAGCTTGGACGCCGAAGGCCAGGCCGCACCAGCGGCTGCCGCTCATGGCATCATTGATCCGGACCTCTGCCTGGATGCAGAAATCCCGACCGTAGTTCCAGATGGGAAAGACCACCGCCTCGTAGCCATTCCCCGCCACCCCCACAGTATTGAGGGTGCCACCAGCCACATAAACGTCGTCAGCGACGGCCAGCCGGATACCGCAGCGGTTCAGGAGCGCAGGGCTGTCAAAGGCCAGGTCCACCCGGCTGTTGAGGTAAAGGGGGGCCTCCAGTTCCTGGCCCTGGCGCTTGAGGGCCACATACCAGCAGCCCTCCTCTTCGTTCCAGCGGGCGGTCACCGTTGTCTTCTCGTCTCCAACCATGGCGGCTGCCTGGTTAGCGATGGACTCTGCCGTGATCTCCTCTGCCGTCTCAAAGGAGAAGTCCCCTGTCAGAATGGCTTTCAGCTGGTTTTCCAGCACCTCCTGGCCAGAGGCGTCCCGGCGGTAAATGCTTACCTTGGTGGGCAGGGTCACCATCTGTCCCTCGCCGGTGAGGGTAATGGAGAAGCCCTTCTGTTCCTCCCCCGTGACCCGGACCTTCCCGCCGGCAGCGGTGAAGCCGGAGGTGGCGATGCTCTTCTCCACCTGCTCCGCGATGGCGGTGCGAACGGCAAAGGCGGAGGCGTCCTTGGATACCGACACCGTTATCCGGTCGGGCACCAGAGACCGAGCCTCTTCCAGAGCCGAGACCACCTCCAGGGATACAGTACCCGTCCGGCCACCAGCCTCCAGGCTCAGGGCATAGTTCCCCACTGCCCCGCCCATCACGGGCAGCGCCGCCTCCCCCTTTTCAAACTCCAGGGTGATCTGGGTCTCGCCGTCGGCCTCCAGAACCTGTCCTCCTACCGTGAGGGCGGGGACCGTCCCATCCTCCTCCAGATAGCCGGAGACTGTTACAGTCTCAGCTCCATCTAGATTGCGGGTGCCGCCATCCAGCTCTAGCACCTGCTCCGCCCCCAGAGGAAGCCGGTCCGGCGCCTGGATCTCCAGCCGTCCCGCTGCCTGGGCTCCCACAGGCAAAAGAAGCAGGGCCAGACAGCTCCCGCACAGTAAATTTGTCAACGCTCTGACTTTAGACATGGGTATCCTTTCCGCGCTCACTCGCTTTTCCGACTTTTACGGATCTCTCTTAGCATGACCAGGTAAAAACAAAAAAACTCGCCGCAAGCCTTTTCACGCTTGCGGCGAGTTGGCGCAGAAGGAGGGATTTGAACCCTCGCGACGGTTTCCCGCCCTACTCCCTTAGCAGGGGAGCCCCTTCGGCCACTTGGGTACTTCTGCATGCCGAATCATTCTGTCCTGATTCACTTTTTAACCCCGCCGCGGGGGAAAAATATGGCGGAGAGAGTGGGATTCGAACCCACGGCTCTTGCGAGTCACCGGTTTTCAAGACCGGCTCCTTAAACCACTCGGACATCTCTCCACGACCCGAGCGCCACCATCATATCAAACGCGAGTGTTATCATATCACAACATACCGGGCTTGTCAACACCTTTGGAGAAAAAAACCGGGGCCCGCAGGCCCCGGTGGATTTCACTCAACTGAAGAAGGCGTGAGACCCGATGGTGGTCACATAAGTGCGGTTACGCTGGGCCCAACTGTTGGGAGATGTGGTGGGATTGACAAAGTAGAGGCTGCTACCGCCTACCCGGACGCCCTCCAGAATCAGCTTAGCCGCCACCACGCTCTCGGCGTTGGGCTCCCGATAGAGGCTGCCGCTGCTGGCGGGGGTAAACTGGTTGGGGGCAAAGATCACATCATAGATGGTGTTGGGGAACAGGGAACTGTCCACCCTGTTCATGATCACGGTACCCACGGCCAGCTTACCGTCAAGGGGCTGGTTTCCACTCTCCGCGTTGATGATGCGGGAGAGCCAGTAGAGGGATTCGCTGTCGTAGTAGCTATCGCCGGAGGCAATGGGACTCTCGCCGCTGTACACCTCCACCACGCCGCTCTCCTGGTTCCAACTCACCCAGCCGCCCATGGCCTGGGCGATGGTGCGGACGGGCACCAGCACGCGGCCACCGCCGTCGATGACACCGTTGAGGACGTACAGGCACCGGCCGTTGGCCTGGATATACTGGTCGCCCACCCGGGCCCGGATGTCCAGACCCTCGGCGGTGACCACCACGTACTCGCCCTCCCAGCCAATGACGGCGTCGGGCCGCAGGGCCAGCACCGCGTTGACCAGGGAGACATAGGTGATCCCGTTGTACACCGTGAGGCCAGGGTCCTCACAGGCATTGCCGTCCACCAGGAAGTAGCTGCCCGCGACGGGTTCCTCCGCCGCCAGAGCCCAACTCCCCATGGGAAGAATCGTCGCCAGACAGAGCATCAGGCACAGGATACGCATGCGCATGTCGTATGCTTCCTCCTCGCTGTTGTTGTAATCTTGTCGTTTCTTTTGTAACCAGATTGTAACCGATTTGAAGGAGAATTGCAAGACTTATTTTTTGACGAGGGCTGTCACATCTTCTGAACCCATTGGGGCGCAACGGTTTTGTCTATTCTGTCCGCTTTGACTTTTCGGAATTTTTGGATCACAAAAGCGATTACAAAGTCGCTCTCACCCACCGCTCTACGGGGACCAAAATCGGCATCCGGCCGGCATAAAAAAATCGGAGCAAGCGATAAACGCTTGCTCCGATTTTGGCGGAGAGAGAGGGATTCGAACCCTCGAGACGCTATTAACGCCTACACGATTTCCAATCGTGCGCCTTCGACCAGCTCAGCCATCTCTCCATGGCCGGGACAACGTTGCTTATTATAACCACTTTCCTCCCATTCGTCAAGAGGTAAAATGCAAAACTTTGAAAAAATTTGACATCGTTGCAATCCCACCACAACTGTGCTATAACAGTAACATCCTAAAGCTGTAATTTTATAAGGAGTGTTTGACCATGGAACTGACCCGCGCCCAGGCTTTGGAGCTGCTGAAAGAATATAATAAGGAGCCCTTCCACATCCGCCACGGCCTTACCGTGGGGGCAGTTATGGAGTGGTTCGCCAAAGAGCTGGGTTACGGCGACAACGCCGAATTCTGGTACCTCGTGGGCCTCCTCCACGACCTGGACTTTGAGCAGTGGCCCGAGGAGCACTGCATCAAATCCCAGGAGCTCATGCGCCAGGCTGGTCTGGATGAGGCCCTCATCCACGCCACCGCCAGCCACGGCTGGGGCGAGGTGTGCGACATCCAGCCCGAGCATGAGATGGAAAAGGTCCTCTTCGCCTGCGACGAGCTCACCGGCCTCATCGGCGCCGCCGCCCTCATGCGCCCCTCCAAGAGCTGCTCCGACATGGAGCTCAAGTCCCTGAAGAAGAAGTTCAAGGATAAGAAGTTCGCCGCCGGCTGCTCCCGGGAGATCATCCAGAAGGGCGCCGAGCTGCTGGGCTGGGACCTGGACAAGCTGCTGGACATGACCCTCCGTGCCATGCAGGCCACCGAGGCCGATATTGAGGCCCAGATAGCCTGACACCCACCACATCACCCAAAAGGAGTTTTTTATGAACGGGAATTCCCCCCGCAAGCCCATGGGCAAGGCCGCCCGTATACTCATCAGTCTAGTTGTCACCTTGGTGTTCGGCCTCATTTATTTTTACCTCTCCCTCCCTGCCCTGAACCTCCAGGACGGAAATTTCTATACCTTTATCTTTATCCTCTGCATCGTCTTTGTTGTAGCCTCCCTCTTCACCTCTGGCTTCCGCATGGCCCCTGGCTCCGGCGTGAAGGAATACTTCCGCTTTGTAAAGACCCAGTGCCTCCCTGTGGGTATCCTCATGGTGCTGCTCATCGCCGTGGGTATCATCGGCACCCTGGTCTCCATGCCCATCTTCCGGGCCGCCGCCTATCGGGACCTGCTCACTGTGGAGGACGGCAACTTCAACCAGGACATCACCCAGATCTCCTTCGACAAAATCCCCACCCTGGACCGGTCCTCCGCTGAGTACCTGGGGGACCGCCAGATGGGCACCCTCAGCGACATGGTGAGCCAGTTCGAGTACTCCAACGACTCCACCCAGATCAACTACCAGGGCCGGCCCGTCCGGGTGGCCCCCATCGATTACGCCGACCTCATCAAGTGGTTCACCAACCGGGGCGAGGGCCTGCCCGCCTATGTGCTGGTAGACATGGTCACCCAGGAGGCCAACGTGGTGCGGCTCCAGGAGGGCATGAAGTACTCCTTCTCCGAGCCCCTCAACCGCAACATCGTGCGCCACCTGCGCTTCCACTACCCCACCTACCTCTTTGACACCCCCCAGTTCGAGATCGACGAGGAGGGCACCCCCTACTGGATCGCCCCCCGGATCGTGCGGACCATCGGCCTCTTCGGCGGCACCGACATCCAGGGCGCCGTGCTCTGCAACGCCATCACCGGCGAGTGCCAGTACTACGACATCGCCGACGTCCCGGCCTGGGTGGACAACGTCTATACCCCCGACCTCATCATGGAGCAGTATGACTACCACGGCACCTTCATCAACGGCTTCCTCAACTCCATCCTGGGCCAGAAGGGCGTCACCATGACCACCGAGGGCTACAACTATATCGCCCTCAACGACGACGTGTACGTCTACACCGGCGTCACCTCCGCAAACGCCGACCAGTCCAACCTGGGCTTCCTCCTTTCCAACCAGCGCACCAAGGAGACCCGATTCTATGAGGCCCCCGGCGCCACCGAGTACGCCGCTATGAGCTCCGCCGAGGGCGAGGTCCAGGACCTCAAGTACGTGGCCACCTTCCCCCTCCTCCTCAACATCGCCGGAGAGCCCACCTACTTCATCCCCCTCAAGGACGCCACCGAGCTGGTGAAGAGCTACGCCATGGTCAACGTGGCTCAATATCAGCTGGTGGCTGTGGCCGGCTCCGTGTCCCAGTGCGAGCAGGTGTATATCGACCTGCTCTCCCAGCGGGGCATCGTCTCCGAGGAAGAGCGGCCCGAGACCCAAGTTTCCGGCATGGTGGACGATATCCGTTCCGCCGTCATGGACGGCGGCACCTACTACTTCCTCCGCCTGGAGGGCGGCGAGGTCTACTACGCCGTCTCCGCCGCCGAGAACCCGGTGGCGGTGCTGCTGAACCTGGGCGACAAGGTCACCATCGGCCACGCCGTCCAGACCGGTGAGGAGGAATCCTCCATCCTCAGCGCCTACTCCCTCACCATCGACGGCAAGGCGGCTCCAGCTGAGCCCCTGGTCACCCCCGAGGGACCGGCGGACACGGCCGCCCCGGAGGATGCCGGCAACGCCGAGACCCCCGGCGCCGTCACCGTGCCCATCTACGGCTGACCGTCCCAAGACAAGGAAAAGCGTCTCCCCTCCTGCCCTGGAGGGGAGACGCTTTTTTCAATCCGCTGCGGCCTTTCGGGGAATGTGTCCGCTTTCTTCCCCCCGCTCGGTCCAGGCCCGAAGCAGGCGGAAGGCCTCCGGCGACAGGAGCAGCAGGGCCACCAGATTGGGTAGGGCCATCATCCCGTTGCAGATGTCGGCCACCTGCCACACCGCTCCCACGTCCCCCACGCTCCCCACCACGATGAACAAGAGGAAGCACAGCCGGTAGAGGCCCGTCCAGCGGCGGGTCCCGGTGAGAAAGGCCAGACTCTGCTGGCCGTAGTAGCTCCACCCCAGTAGGGATGAAAAAGCAAAGAGGAGGAGACACACCGCCACAAAGGGTCCTCCCCATCGGCCCAGCACCGTGGAAAAGGCGGCAGCCGACAGGGCGGCCCCCACCATGGCGTCCTCCACGGTTCCCGCCTCCAGGGTTGCCAGGGCGACCTGGGGGTCGTAGACCCCAGAGGTCAGGATGGCCAGGGCAGTGACAGTGCAGACCAGGCCGGTGGCCACAAAGACCTCAAAGATGCCCCACATGCCCTCCTCCGCCGGGTGGTCCACGTCGGCGGCGGCGTGGGCCATGGCGGAGGATCCCAGCCCCGCCTCGTTGGTAAAGACCCCCCTAGCCACCCCGTAGCGCATGGCCGCCGCCATAGAGTAACCTAGGCCGCCGCCGACGGTGGCTTTTGGGGCAAAGGCGCCCTGAAAGATGGCGGAGAATGCTTCCGGTAGGGCGTGGGCGTGGCCGAGAACCACGGCACCTCCGCCCGCCAGGAACAGGAGAGCCATGGCAGGCACCAGCCGCTCGCTGACCCGTCCGATGCGGCCGATACCCCCCAGGATGACCGCCCCGGTGAGCACGGCGGTGACCATCCCCACCGCCAGCCGGTTCCAGCCGAAGGCGTGCTCCAAAGCGGCGGCAATGGAGTTGGCCTGGACCAGGTCGCCGCCGCCGATGGAGGCGGTGACGCAGAAGAGGGAAAAGACCAGGGCCAGAGGCCGAAACCCCAGGCCCTGGGTCATGTACACCATAGGGCCCCCTTCCCAGCCGCCCTCCCGGCTTTTGCGGCGGTAGCGGACGGCCAGGGTCTTTTCCACACAGCCCGTCATCATGCCCAGGAGGGCAGAGACCCACATCCAGAAAACGGCGCCGGGTCCGCCGTAGAAAATGGCGGTGGCCACCCCGGCGATACTGCCGGTGCCGATGGTGGAGGCCAGGGCGGTGGAGAGAGCCTGGAGCTGGGTGAGGCCGTCCCCCTTCTTCCGCGCCTTGGGGCGCAGCAGGGCCCCCACGGTGGCCCCCAGCCACCGCCGCCACCCGAAGAGCTGGAAGAAGCCGGTGCCCACCGAGCACCACAGGCCCAGCAGCAGGAAGCCCCCCAGCAGCCACGGGTCCCAGATCCAATTGCCCAATCGCTCCAAAAAGGTCATGCACCCCGCCCCCTTCTCCAAAGGGGTATGCGCCCGGAGCGGAAAACATGCTCTTCCCTTTACACCTCGGAGAGCAACTTCAGAAAGTCCCGACCGATGAAACCGTTGGCGGCAGCGATGCCGCCCCCCGCGGACAGGGAGGGCTCTCCCCCCTCCGGGGTGGCCGCCATGCCGCCGGCCTCCCGGACCAACAGCATGCCCGCAGCGTAGTCCCAGGGTTTCAGGCCGTCCTCCACGTAGGCGTCCAGCCGCCCAGCGGCCACATAGCTCAGGCACAGGGAGGCCGCCCCCATGCGCCGGACGTCGTGGCAGTGGTCAAAGAGGGCACGCATCCAGTGGAACGCCCGGTCGGCCTTCTCCCGCTGGCTGGGATTGGTGCCCACGTCCACCAGAGCGTCGGCCAATCTGCGGGCACTGCTCACCGAGATGGGCTGGCCGTTGCAGAAGGCCCCCCGTCCTGCCAGGGCGGTGAAGAGCTCCTCGGCGTAGGGGTTATACACCAGGGCCATGGTCACCCGCCCCTCCTCCGCCAGGGCCAGGGAGACGGCGCTGTGACGGAATCCGTGGATGAGGTTGGTGGTGCCGTCCACCGGGTCCAGGATCCACACCGCCCCGCTCAGGTCCACGCCGCTATTGTCCTGCTCCTCCCCCATGAACTGCACCTCCGGCGCCAGTTCCTTCAGTCGGCCCCGCAGCTGTTCCTGGACGGTGATGTCCACCTGGGTCACAAAGTCCGTGGCCCCTTTTCGGCGGATCTGCTCCGCCATCTCCTGGTGCCCAAACAGACGCCCCGCCTGACGCACCGCCTCCGATACCTGTTTCAGCAATTCCTCTCGCTCCGGCAGCATAGCCGTTCCTCCTTTTCCGGGCAACGCGCCCTTCCTTTCCCCTCGATGATACCACCTTCCGCCCCGCTCCGCAATCGCCCCCCTTTTTCTCATTTTAAGAAAATCCTCATCTTTTCTCTATGGTCCCGGCGAGCACGGTGTGGTAAGCTATGGTCAGAGACAGAACAAGGAGATCTTTCCGCATGAAAAAATACACCTGGTTCCTCACCCTGCTCATCACCGTCCTCCTGCTGGCTGTCGGCGGCGTCCTGTTGTGGCGGACCGGCTTCTTTCAGGCCGCCACCTCTTTGGATGGCCTCCAGACCTACATTGAGACCTTCTCCCCCTATTCCCACCTGGTGTTCTTCCTGATCCAACTGGCCTCCGTGGTGCTGGCTCCCATCCCCAGCAACCTGACCGCCATGGCCGGTGCCCTCCTCTTCGGCACCCTGCCCGCCTTCCTCCTCACCTGGGCGGCGGTGGTGGTGGGTTCCACCGTGGTCTTTCAGCTGGCCCGGCGCCTGGGGCAGACCTTCGTGGACCGCTTCGTCAGCCAGACCATCTCCGACCGCTATCTGGAAATCATCCGCCGCAAGCGGGACGTTTTCCTGGCCATAGCCTTTCTCTTTCCCTTCTTTCCCGACGACATCCTGTGCATCCTGGCAGGGCTCACTGAGATCAGCTTTCCCCGCTTCCTGGTCCTGGTCATTCTCTTCCGACCCTGGGGGCTGTTGGTAGCCAGTGCCGTGGGAGGCTCGGTAGTGGCCATCCCCCTGTGGGCCATGGCCCTGCTGGGCATGGTTGGTCTGGTCATTTTCCTCCTGGGTATGAAGTACGGCGACCGACTGGAGGAGGCCCTTCTCCGCCGCTTCCGGCACAAATAAAAAGGAAAGCGCCCGGCCCCAGCGAATAAACCGCCGGGGCCGGACGTCTCTTTTACTGCGGGACTTCGAGTCACTTCCGGCAACAGCCGGGCAGGTCGGGCTCCCGCTTGCCGCCATCGGTGCAGCCCATGGCGTTGGGCGGGAAGAACTCGTTGACGGGGAACTTGACCTGGCGGAAGAGCTCGCAGGGATCCTCCTCGCAGCAGGAGCCGCAGGCGCACTCCTTCTCCGGCATACAATAGTCGTATACCGGCATGAGGAGCTGAGTCTCCCGCTCCAGGCGGATAATGGAGAACTGGCCCAGGGTCACATAGACCCGTTTGCCCTCGCTGCCAAAGTTGAGATCGCTGCCGAAGCAGGAACAGATGCAGGGGGGGATCTCGGTGAGCTCGCAGTCGCAGGGACGGCACTCGCACACATCCACCAGCTTCATGTTGAGCACGATGGGGTCCACCGCCTCCACCACGGCGGAGGGCAGACCGCTCTTGCGGAGCTCCTGCTCATCCATCTCCCCAAAGCAGGCCTGGGAGCTGAAGGTCTTAGCACCCCCCTCGCTGCCAAAGAGAATGACCCGCTTGTCAAAGACACACAGGCCACTGATCTCCACCGGCCGGGCGGCACCTACAAAGGCGTCGGCGGTGACCCGGTAGAAATAGCGCACGTCCACGGTATAGAAACCGCGGTTAAAGCTCACAGGCTCCACGTCGATGTATACATGCAGCAGTTCCGCACTGCCGGGCTTGATACTCACGGCCCGGTCGATGGCACACTGAGAACTCTGCGTGGGGTAAAGGCGAAGGTCCTCGATACAGTCTTTGTCCTTACAGCTATCGAAGATCTTTTTGGTGTGTATGCACACGGCCTCCCGGATGCAGGCGCTGTCCTGCACGGGACCGGGCACGACCTTTTCAGGCATTGCAATACCTCCTAAAAATGGCGTTGGGAAAAGGCGGACGGCGGTTCCGCCTCCACCCCATTCTATGTGCCCGACCGGGTTTGGTGCCGCTGCCGGAAAGCAGAAAAACGCCCGGACCTAAGTCCGGGCGTTTTTCTGTTTCGTTGGGTTTTGGAGCTTAGAAGAACATGCCCCAGACCAGGAAGCCGCCGCAGGCGACCACACCGGTGAAGATCAGGACAATGACCAGGTAGCCCATGATGTTGCGGGCGGACAGGCCGGCGACACCCAGAGCGGGCAGAGCCCAGAAGGGCTGGATCATGTTGGTCCACTGGTCACCCCAGGCAATGGCCATGGCGGAACGGCCATAGTCGATGCCCATCTGGGTGGCAGCAGGCATCACGATAGGAGCCTGCACGGCCCACTGGCCACCGCCGGAGGGAACGAAGAAGTTGATGATACCGGCGGACAGGAAGGTCAGCATGGGGAAAGTGATGTTGTTAGAGATATTGGTGAAGAAGTTGGCGATGATGGAAGCCAGGGAGACACCGGTCTCGGGGTTGGTGGCCACCATCAGGCCCATGATGCCGGCGTAGAAGGGGAACTGCAGCAGGATGCCGGCAGCGCCGCCAGCGGCCTCACCGATGGCGTCAACATACTTGCGGAGATCGCCGTGGAGCAGGATGCCCAGGAACATGAAGATCATGTTGACGATATTCAGGTCCAGGTTGAAGCCCTTAGTGACGAAGTAGTAAATGATGTACGCAAAGCCCAGGACCAGAGTGATGACCCAGAGGACCTTGTTGTGCTCGATCTTCTCAGCAGGGGTGTTGATGGTGTAGGTCTTCTCCTCTTCCTCCACCAGCAGGGCAGGGTCCACGGTGAGGGTGTGGGCGGCGTCGGGGTGCATGGCGTAGTTGATGAGAGGCATCAGGATCAGGATGATCAGCACCATGCCCAGGTTCACAGGATGGAAAATGGTCTGGGTAATGGGGGCGTAGTAGTTGACACCCAGGATCTCAGTGCCGCCCTCAGCGCCCATCTGCAGGGGGATGGAGCCGGAGAGGCCGGCGTGCCAGATCACGAAACCGGAGTAAGCGGAAGCAATCAGCAGGGGGTAGTCCACGTCCTTCACGCGGCGGGCGACCTCCTTGGCCAGCAGGGCGCCGGCGATGAGGCCGAAGCCCCAGTTGAGCCAGCAGCAGATGGTGGACACGAAGGTGGTGACCAGGATGGCGCCCTTCTTGTCCTTGGCGATGGAAGCAATGGCGCCCAGGATCTTCTTGCAGATCTTGGCGGAAGCCATAGCGGAACCCAGCACCAGCACCAGAGCCATCTGCATGGAGAATGACAGCAGACGCCAGAAGCCGCTGGAGTTACCCCAGGAATTGACCAGAGCGATGGGGCTCTGCTGGGTGCCGATCAGCGCAGCCACAAAGACCACGATGGTCAGGATGATGGCGAACAGGAACGGATCAGGCAGCCACCGGTTGACTACGCGTACGCAGCCATTGGTAAACTTTTTGAACATGCGTTTCCCTCCTTATAATGTACAACCATGAACAAACCCCAACACAATTTGTTCACAATTTCGGTTCTCATTATATATACGAAAAAACCGTTTGTCAACCGACGCCTCTCGCATGTGTCAAAAAATCCTTTAACCTCTTGTCTCCCAGTCATTTCCCGTTTTTTTACTTTCTGTTTTTTTCATCTTTTCCGTCCATTTCCCTCTTTTCGTTCCGCTGTATAGAACAGTTGTTTGTATATAAAGTAAGTGAAAATTTGCAACTTTTCCAGGCAAAAAGTGCCCAAAATCTCTCTCTTTCAAGTGGCCCCACCAATTATTGAGTTGTCCCGCTTTCGGCACTGTAACCAATTTACATTTTTACCGTTGAAACAGAAAAAACGTGCAGAGATTACTCTCTGCACGTTTCGAACGAAGGTATATTTAGCGCCGATGCGTAATTTCGTGGCGTTTGGGGCCGGTGGAGACAATGGTGATGGGTACACCGATCTCTTTCTCCAGGAAATCCACATAGCCCTTGGCCTGACTGGGCAGGCGGTTGTAATCGGTCTCGCCCCGGATGTCGCACTTCCAACCGGGCAGAGTGGTATAGACCGGCTTGGCCCGCTCCAGCAGGGGGGTGACCGGGAAGTCCCGCGTGATCTTACCGTCGATCTCATAGCCGGTGCAGACTTTGATCTCATCCAGATAGCCCAGAACATCCACGGCGGTGAGGGCCACCTCGGTAGCTCCCTGGACCTTGCAGCCGTAACGGGTCGCCACGGTGTCAAACCAGCCTACCCGACGGGGACGCCCGGTGGTGGCGCCGTATTCGCCGGCATCGCCGCCCCGGTGGCGCAGCTCCTCAGCCTCGTCACCGAAGAGCTCGGACACGAAGGCGCCGGCGCCCACAGCGCTGGAGTAGGCCTTGGTGATGGCCACGATGCTCTTGATGTCCTGAGGTGCCACACCCACGCCCATACAACCGAAACCGGCCAGGGTATGAGAAGAGGTGGTGAAGGGATAGATTCCGAAGTCGGGGTCCTTCATGGCGCCCAACTGGGCCTCCAGCAAGACCTGCTTACCCTCGGCCAGCGCCTCCTTGACGAAGCTCATGGCGTCGCCTACGTAGGGAGCGATCTGGTCCCGGTAACCGGTGACCTCATCGAAGATCGCCTTCGGGTCCAGCTTGGGCTTGTGATAGAGGTGCTCGAAGAGCACGTTTTTGATGGCGCAGACCTGCTCCAGCCGTTCCATCAGGCGGGGCTCATCGAAGAGCTCACAGATCTGAATACCATATTTGGCGTACTTGTCGGAATAAAAGGGGGCGATGCCCGACTTGGTGGAACCGAAGGCGTGACCGCCCAGCCGCTCCTCCTCGTACTGGTCCTGCAGGACGTGATAGGGCATCAGCACCTGGGTGCGCTGATCGACAATAATGTGGGGCGCGGGTACACCTCCCTCCCGCAGGTGGTTCAGTTCCTCCAGAAATTTGGGTACGTTGAGCGCCACACCGTTGCCGATGATATTGGTGATGTGGGGGTAAAAGACACCGGACGGCAGCTGGTGCAGGGCAAATTTTCCATAATCGCAGATGATGGTATGGCCCGCATTTGCGCCGCCCTGGAACCGGACGACAACGTCAGATCCCTCCGCAAACAGGTCGGTGATCTTTCCCTTGCCTTCGTCGCCCCAGTTGGCTCCGACGATCGCTTTGACCATAGTTAATTCCTCCCGTGTGTTCAGTGTTCCGAGGACTGAAGTATTATATTCCATCCATTCTTGAGATGCAAGAAAGAATTTCCCATTTTTAGACTTTTTCAGGATTTTTCTGGCCGTCCAAAGTCTGGTTTTCTCCCTCCAGCGGCAATAAAAAATCTATGATTCCGCTTTCGTTTGGGCCCAATGCTCCTGTGGGATAATAGATTCCAAGCCCATCTGGCAGAAGAAAAAAACGGCTGGCGGAAAATCGAACCGCCGCCAGACGCTCCGCATCCTTCCACAGGATCACGCCCTCCTCCCGCATTGGTTGAATCTGCTCACGCACCCGTTCCAGTACCTGTCCCCGCCACCCTCGCTCATGCCGGAACAAGTCCGCCATGGGCAACGGATATCCTGTTTTTCTGGTCCATGTCATGGCGGTACGTATGACATGCCCCTCCTCTCTCCCCCGCCGTTCGCTTGCCTCCATCCACATGCTGCACAGCCGGTCGTCCTCAAAGGTCTCCTTTCCTTGCAGCCTGACCCTCCATGGCCAGAAAGGCCGTGCGTTCTCCCTGGCGTCCGAACAGGCAATGCAGGCCTCCCGATAAAACGTTCCTGTCCATCGCCGGTACCACACCGCTGCCAGCCTTGCGTAATAACGCCCCATCCGCACCGCTCCACGCTCACACTCCACCGGCAATGGTACGGAGAACTCCAGTTCCACCACCGGTTCTCCCTCCCAATCCAGGATTTCCTTCCAGCAAATGTATCTCCACACCGTAAATCACCTCCATTTCAGTATATGCACCATGAAAAAGTGCGCTTATGCACAAAATTCCCTTTACTTTCATACTTCAGTGTAGTAAAATTGTAAGGACCCGGCCCGTTTAACCACCGGGCCAAGGATAATGAAAGAGGTGTCTTCCCCCTATGACAAAGAAAACCAAGGAGAACGGCGACCTGCTCTATGAGAGCATCCTGACTCTGAGGGACCTAGACGAATGCAAGCGCTTCTTTGAAGACCTGTGCACCGTGGCCGAACTGCGGGCCATGGAGCAGCGGTTCGAGGTGGCTCTTCTGCTCAACGACGGAATGATCTACAACGACATTCTGGAGCGCACCGGCGCCAGCAGCGCCACCATCAGCCGGGTGAACCGGGCGCTCAATTACGGCGCCGACGGCTACAAGCAGGTGCTCCCCCGTGCCAAGGAGCTTCGGCAGAGGACCGAGGAGGAGGCATGAGCAGCTACGAGTCTCTGGCACTCCGATATGACGCCCTCACCGCCGACGTGGACCATGAGGCCTGGGCAGACTATCTGGAAAAGCACTTCTCTCGCAGTCCGATCCCCATCCACACCGTCCTGGACCTGGCCTGCGGCACCGGCGCCATGACCTGCCTGCTGGCCCAGCGGGGCTATGAGATGATCGGCGTGGACCTGTCGGCAGAGATGCTCTCCGTGGCCTCGGAGAAGGCCCAGAGCCTTACCGGCGTCATTCCCCCCATGTTCCTTCAGCAGCCCATGGAGGAACTGGATCTCTATGGCACCATCGACGCCTGCGTCTGCTGTCTGGACAGCATCAACTATGTGACCCGGCCCAAGGCCCTGCTGCGCGCCTTTCAGCGGGTCCATCTCTTCCTGATGCCCGGCGGCCTCTTCCTCTTCGACGTCAACACCCCGGAGAAGCTGGAGGGGCTGGACGGCGGCATGTTCATCGACGAGACCGACGACACCTACTGCGTCTGGCGGGCGGACTATGCCCGGCGGAGCAGAATATGCACCTACGGCTTTGACCTCTTCTTCCGCCAGGACGACGGCCTCTGGCGCCGGGAGGAGGAGGTCCACCAGGAGAGGGCCTACACGCCGGAGGAGCTCACCGAGCTCCTCCGGACGGTCGGCTTCACCCACATCAAACAGTACGGCGACCGGAAGATGCGGCCGCCCAAGTCCGGCGAGGACCGGATATTTTTTGCAGCCCGAAAGGAACTATAATATAGTATGGATGAGATCGTACGCATGATCACCGGCGACGGCGCGGTAAAGGCCATCGCCGTCACTGGAAAAGACCTGGTGGAGCGCGCCCGCCAGATCCATAAGCTCGCTCCCCTGGCCACCGCCGCCCTGGGCCGCAGCCTCATGGGCTGCTCCATGATCGGCGCCACCCTAAAGGAGGAGAAGGGCTCCGTTACCCTGCGCATCAAGGGAGGCGGCCCCCTGGGGAGCATCATCGCCGTGTCCGACTCCCAGGGAAATGTGCGGGGTTACCTGCAAAATGGCCAGGTGGAGCTGCCCCTGAAGGGGCCCGGCAAGCTGGACGTGGGCGCCGGTGTGGGCACCGATGGCTTTTTGACCCTCATCAAGGATATTGGCCTCAAGGAGCCCTATGTGGGCAGTGTCCCCCTTGTGAGCGGCGAGATCGCCGAGGACCTCACCGCCTACTTCGCCGCCAGCGAGCAGATCCCTACCGCCTGCGGCTTGGGCGTGCTGGTGGACACCGACCAGTCCGTCCTCTGCGCCGGCGGCTACATGCTCCAGCTGCTGCCCGGCGCCGACGACGCCGTCATCGATCGTCTGGAGGAGGCTGTCCGCAGGCTGGGCCCCGTCACCGAGGTCCTCCGCCAGGGCGCTGACGCCGCCGAGGTGCTGAACCGGCTGCTGGAGGGCATGGAGCCCGAGCTGCTGGAGCGCACCCCCGTCTCTTACAAGTGCTACTGTGACCGGGACCGAGTCTCCCAGGCCATCATCAGTCTGGGCAAGGAGGAGCTGCGGGACATGATCGACAAGGAGGGCTCCGCCGACCTCACCTGCCAGTTCTGCGACAAGGTATACCACTTCTCCAAGGAGGAGCTGGAGGCGCTGCTGGCCTCCGCCACGGAGGACTGAGTTTCTCCCCTTTCCGCTCCGGGAGGGCCCAAAAGGGCCCTTCCAGGGGGCTGGAAAGAAAAAATGAAAAAATTTGATTTTTAGTGTTGACAGATCGGGGTCGGCTTGCTATAATAATTTTCGCCGTCTGACGAGAGCGGCCAACAGGGGAGCATAGCTCAGCTGGGAGAGCGCATGCCTTACAAGCATGATGTCACAGGTTCGAGCCCTGTTGTTCCCACCATAGGTCCTGAACCCAAAGCAAAATGGCGTGGTAGTTCAGTTGGTTAGAACGCCGGCCTGTCACGCCGGAGGTCGAGGGTTCAAGTCCCTTCCGCGTCGCCATTTGCCTCTGTAGCTCAGTTGGTAGAGCAGGGGACTGAAAATCCCCGTGTCGCTGGTTCGATTCCGGCCGGAGGCACCAGAATTTCTCCGGAGGATACTTCGGGTATCCTCCGGAGAGATTTCCTTCTTTTCTAGCATGAAACGCAGATCATCAGCATAACATGTACTGTGATTTGCAGGTGTAGCTCATCTGGTAGAGCGCCACCTTGCCAAGGTGGAGGTAGCGAGTTCGAGCCTCGTCACCTGCTCCAGCAAATGATAACAGAAGCAAGCGATTGCTTCTGTTATCCATATGGCGACATAGCCAAGTGGTAAGGCAGAGCTCTGCAAAAGCTCCACCCCCAGTTCGAGTCTGGGTGTCGCCTCCAAAAAGAAACACCAGCCATCGGCTGGTGTTTCTTTTTGGATACTCCGGGGATTTCCCTCCTCGACGGAAGTGAATTCCACCCGTGCTCTCCTCCACCCACACCATCACCAGGAAAGGAGCCGCATCATGCCCACCCTTGACCAGATTCGTGCCTGCTTCTCCGGCGACCGCTTTGCCACCGAGACCGTCGGCATACACATCGATGTGGCCGAGCCCGGCCGAGCCGTCTGCTCCCTGCCCATCCTCCCCGCCCACCTTAACGCCAACTATGCCCCCATGGGAGGCGCCATTTTTACCCTGGCAGACTTCGCCTTTGCCGTGGCTGCCAACGGACACAGCACCCGGGTCACCGTCACTCAGCAGGTGGCCATCACCTTTCTCGCCGCCTCACGGGGCAAGGTCCTTACCGCAGAGGCCCGATGCCTGAAGGCCGGCCGCACCACCTGCCTCTACGCTGTGGATGTCACCGACGACCTGGGCACCCAGGTGGCCCATCTCACCATCAACGGCTTTACGACTGACCCTCCCCCGCTGAAAACCAACTGATCGATTGACTCTATCCAGAAGGCGTCCGCAAAAGCGGACGCCTTTTTTATATTTCCGCCCCCTCCCATTTTTTCTGGGGCAAATCTGCTGTGGCTGGGAAAAAGGTATGATAAAACATCATACTTCCCAAGACAAATATCTCCACTATAATAAAGATAACGAATGAGAAGCCTTTCCCATTGCGCCAAGGACGCGGCTGACAGCCCGCGTGTTGAGACAAGAAGGAGTGACCTGAAGGATGGACAATGAGAAAAAGACCTCCCTGGCCAGCCGCATCCCGCCAAAGGTGTGGCTGTTGATTTCCTTTGCAACGGCGATTGTAGTATGGTATATCCTGTCAATCCTGCCCGCTACTGACCGCGGCTTCCCCAATGTGGTGGTGACCACCCAGGGTCTGCTCACCATGATCGAGCGCGGCGTGTTCTGGACCGACCTCTCCAGCAGTCTGATCTCCGTATTCGCCGGCTACGCTCTGGGCTTCGTCATCGCCCTCCCCGTGGCCATCCTGATGGCCTGGTACATGCCGGTGCGCAACATTCTGGAGCCCTGGATCCAGTTCATCCGCAACATCCCCCCGCTGGCCTACGTGCCCCTGATCGTCATCTGCGCCGGCGTGGGCCGGCGGCCCCAGATCATCGTCATCACCATCGCCTGCTTCCTCATCATGTGCGTGACCATCTACCAGGGCGTCATCAACGTGGATGAGACCCTCATCAAGGCCGCCCGGGTATTGGGCGCCACCGACCGGGACATCTTCGTCCGGGTCATCGCCCCCGCCACCCTTCCCTTTATCCTCACCGCCGTGCGGCTGGGCGCCTCGGTGGCCCTCACCACACTGATCGCCGCCGAGTCCACCGGTGCCCAGGCCGGTCTCGGCATGAGAATTCGTTCCCTCAACAACACCTTTGAGTCGGCCCCCATGCTGGCCTACGTCATTATCATCGGCATCATCGGCATCACCATGGAGACCGTCATCAAATACTTGGAAAGGAAGCTGACAGGATGGCAGGAGAAGAGAGAAATCTGATCTTAAAGATCGATAACGTCCGCAAGGTATACAACACCCGCAACGGCGAGATGGTGGCCCTCAATGGCGTAGACCTGGATATCTATGAAAACGAGTTCATCTGCGTGGTGGGCCCCTCCGGCTGCGGCAAGTCCACCCTCCTCAACATCATCGCCGGCCTCCACGACGCCACCTCCGGCGCCGTCTACTGCAAGGGCAAGAAGGTCACCGGCACCGGCACCGAGCGCGGCGTGGTCTTCCAGCAATACGCTCTCTTCCCCTGGCTCACCGTGAAGAAGAACGTCATGTTCGCCCTGGAGATGAAGGGCATCAAGGGAAAAGAGGCCGAGGCCCAGGCCATGAAATACCTCGAGAAGGTGGATCTGGTCAAGTTCGCCGACCACTTCCCCAAGGAACTCTCCGGCGGCATGAAGCAGCGTGTGGCCATCGCCCGCGCCTACGCCGCTGACCCTGAGGTACTCCTCATGGATGAGCCCTTCGGCGCCCTGGACGCCCAGACCCGCACTCAGCTCCAGACCGAGCTGCTGGAAACCTGGGAGAAGGACCGCAAGACCTGCTTCTTCATCACCCACGACGTGGAGGAGGCCATCATCCTGGCCCAGAAGGTCATCATCATGTCGGCCCGTCCGGGACGGATCAAATCCATCATCGACATCGACATCCCATACCCCCGTACCCAGGAGACCAAAATGACCCCCCGCTTCCTGGAGCTCAAAAACGAGATCTGGAGCCAGGTCTATCAGGAGTACCTGGAAGTGCGGAAGTAACCCGGATTGGAACGGCCTTGCCGTTGCAATAGAAGAACGTGATCCTACATACACCAAATCATAGGAGGAATGAATGTGAAAAAGTTTCTTGCCACACTCCTGACTGTAGCCATGCTGGGCGGCGTTCTGGCCGGCTGCGGCGGCGGCACCACCAGCACCCCCGCCCCCGCTCCCGAGACCTCTGCTCCCGCCGAGACCGGCACCACCGAGACCACCCCTGTGGAGACCGTCAACCTGAACATCGGCTACATGGCCAACTATGGCAGCATGTGGAGCCTCCTCACCGCCCGTGAGCTGGGCTACTTCGCCGAGGAGGGCATCGAGGTCACTCTCACCCAGTTTGACTCCGGCCCCAACATCATCGCCGCTATGGAGAGCGGTTCCGTCAACTTCGGCTACATCGGCGACGGCGCCCATAAGCTCTGCGTCCAGGGCAACGCCACCATCATCGCCCTCTCCCACATCTCCAACGGCGACGCCGTCATCGGCGGCCCCAACGTCAAGACTCTGGAGGACCTGAAGGGCAAGACCGTGGCCTACTCCTCCGGCACCTCCAGCGAGACCATCCTCACCAACGCCCTCAACAGCGTGGGCCTCACCATGGACGACATCACCGCCATGGACATGGACGCCTCCGCCGTGGTAACCGCCATGCTCTCCGGCGGCGTGGACGCCTGCGCCATCTGGTCTCCCCAGACCCTCACCATCCTGGATCAGATGGAGGATGCCACCAAGCTGGCCGACAACATGACCTTCTCCGACACCAGCATCTCCCTGGCCAGCTGGATCGCTCTGCCTGAGTACCTGGAGACCAACCGCGACGTGGCCGTCCGCTTCGTCCGTGCCCTCTTCAAGGCCATGGACTACGGCGCTCAGGAGGAGAACTACTCCCAGATCGCCCAGTGGGTGGCCGATGAGCTGGCCCTGGACTACGACAGCGTGTACAGTCAGCGCGGCGACGCCCAGTGGCTCACCGGTAAGGAGGTCGTGGACGGCATCGCCGACGGCACCGTGGAGGGCTACTATCAGCTCCAGCAGGAGATCATGGTGGCTTCCGGCGCCATCACCGCCGAGGAGCAGTGCCCCGTCTCCGACTATGTGGACATGGAGCTGATGACCGAGGCTGGCGCTTACTGAGAGACAGCCCCCAAATAACCGGACAGACAGCCCGGAAGGGGCGGCGGCTGAAGCGCCGCCGCCCCTTTTTCCTGTGCCATGATTTACAGATCCCAGCCCGCCGAGTACAATAGAGATCAGATTATGGTACCGGAAGGAGGAGATGGATTTGCTGTTGCTGCTCGCGGCCGGTCTGCTGGTCGGCTCTCTGCCGGTCCTTCTCACAAAAAAGAACCGGGAGTCCCTGCTGCTTTCCGGCATGTGTCTGAGCCTGACCCTATTTTTGGCCGGGGTGATGATCCTCATCGCCAAAAAAGGAGGTATCTCCAAGGAGCTGGAGCTCTTCCTCTTCTTCTCCCACGATCTGCGCCTCTGGATTCAGTACCGACTCATCACGCTGGGGCAGTTGGGCTATCTCATCGCCATTGGGCGGCACCTCTTCCCCCTTTTCCTGCTGGAGATGGCCATGTGTTACTCCATGCTCCCAGCCGTACGGAAACACCCCATACTGCGCCGGCTGGCCCTGGTGCTGCCGGCGGTTTCCCTGGTGCTCTACTGGCCAGCGATCTACCGGCTCATGCTTCCTCTGGGCGAGGGTTTCCGCACCGCCCTCTACTACTTCTCCTATTTCTGGGTGGTGGGCTATGTTCTTTTGGCCCTCTTCCTTCTCGTTTATGAGTTTCTCTCCATCACCATGAACTTCTGCCGCCAGCAGTTTTTGCAGATCTTGGTCTGTATGGTGGCCCTCTCTCTTTTGTACCTGCTCTACTGCGGTCAGGACCCGGGCCAGGTCTACCAGTTTTACAGCTACGACTACCTGTGGATCAAGGGTGCCGGCTACCTCCAGTACACCCTGAGCGTGGGCGGCTATGTGCTGCTTGTGGTCGGCAATATCATCTGCGGCGTCCTGGGGCTGGGCAGCCTGCTGCGCTACACCCAAGACAGCCTGATCAACGACCGGGACGAGGTGGTGCTGGAGCGGAAATTCGACGTGGCCCGCACCGGTGCCTCCGTCTTCGTCCACAGCATCAAAAATCAGCTGCTGGCCAACCGGGTGCTCCACAAGCGCATCCGGGCCGAGCTGGCCCAGGCGGAACCCGACCTGGACAAGGTCCGTGCCTGGGCGTCCAGCCTGTGCGAAAACAACGAGCAGCTCATCGCCCGCTCGGAGGAGCTCTACCGCACCGTCAAAGCCAAATCCGTGCGGCTGGTCCCCACCTCTCTGGGACAGCTTTCCGACCTGGCCGTCTCCCGCTTCCACCACAAGTACCCCGACGGCAGCCTGCTGGTGGAGGTGGACCGGGACGTACAGGTCCTGGCCGACGAGAACTACCTCTCCGAGGCCATCTACAACCTGCTCACCAACGGCTGGGAGTCCAACCTCCTGGCCAACCGCGCCAACTGCGCCGTCACCCTCTACAGCCACCAGGAGCGGCTCTACACCGTGCTGGAGGTCCGGGACCACGGCACCGGCATCCCCCACGCCGCCCTCAAGCACATCTGTGAGCCCTTCTATTCCAGCAAGAACAGCAACTACAACTGGGGCATGGGCCTCTACCACGTGCAGACCATCATCCGCAGCCATCTGGGCAGCCTTCGGGTGGAGAACCGGGCCGGAGACGGCGCCTCGTTCTTTCTTCTCCTCCCCCGCTATGACCAGCGCAGCATCAGAAGGAGGCGTATTCCATGATCCGTATTCTGGTCGCCGAGGACTTTGACCTCATCCGGGAGGACCTGTGCGACACCCTCGAGCAGCAAGAGGACATGACCGTAATGGGCAGCGCCTCCACCGGCGCGGACATCCAGGCCCTGGCCCTGGAGCGCGACTTCGACCTCATCCTCATGGACATCGAGATGGAGACCACCACCGCCGGCATCCGAGCCACCGAGCGCATCCTGGAGCAGAAGCCGGCGGCCAAGATCCTCTTTCTCACTGCCCACGAGACCGACAACATGATTCTCACCTCCATGGGCGCCGGCGCCGTGGACTACATCGTCAAGGGCTGCGACGATGCCGAGCTCTTCCGCCACATCCGCAGTGCTTACGCCGGGCAGCCCCTGCTGGACGGCAAGATCCAGAACCTGCTTTTGAAGGAGTACTCCCGCCTGCGCACCTCGGAGCGCTCCCTTCTCTTCTTTATCAGTACCGTCTCCCAGCTCACCACCGCCGAGCGGGAGCTGGTCCGCCTCCTGCTGGAGGACCGGAAGATCAAAGAGATCGCCGCCATCCGCTGCGTGGAGGTGGTCACCGTCAAGACCCAGATCAAGAGCCTTCTCCATAAGTTCGGCTGCACCCGGACCAAGGAGATTGTCAATACCATTCGGGAGCTGAACGTGACCCATCTGTTCTGACCCCCACACCGCCATAGAAAGGAAGATCCGCATGGACTACTATCACATTTCCGCCCAGGACCTGGGCAAGGACGCCAAAATCCCCGTGGTCAAGCTGGGGGACTCCGGAGAGGTCTTTTATGAGATCGCCATGGAGATGGTAAACACCATCAAGGCCCACAATGAAAAGGGTGAAAAGACCGTCTTCATCTGCCCCGTGGGTCCTGTGGGCCAGTACCCCATCTTCGTCCGCCTGGTGAACCGGGACCGGATCAGCCTGAAAAACTGCTGGTTCATCAACATGGACGAGTACCTCAACGACGACGACACCTACATCGAAAAGGAGAGCCCCCTCTCCTTCCGTGGCTTCATGGAGCGCACCGTCTACACCAAGGTGGACCCCGACCTCCTCATGCCCCCCGAGCAGCGGGTCTTCCCCGACCCCGCCGACCCCGGCAAGGTGGACCGGCTCATTGAGGAGCTGGGCGGCGTGGACATCGCATTCGGCGGCATCGGCATCAACGGCCACCTGGCCTTCAACGAGGCCCGGGAGGACCTGACCGCCGAAGAATTCGCCGCCCTGGGCACCCGGGCCCTCACCCTCACCCCCGAGACCCGCACCGCCAACGCCATCGGCGACCGCTGCGGCGCCATAGACGCCATGCCCCACCGGGCCGTCACCATCGGCATCAAGCAGATCCTGGTCGCCCGGAAGGTCCGCCTGGGCGTCTTCCGGGAGTGGCATCGCTCTGTGGTCCGCCAGGCGGCCTACGGCGAGGTGACCGCCCACTTCCCCGCCAGCCTCCTCCAGAACCACCCCGACGCCATCATCTTTACCAACGCCCTGGCCGCGGGGCAGCCCTTCTGAGGCCCGCCATGAAGAGAACCCGCTTTACCAATGGCCGGGTCTACGTGGACGGCCGCTTTCAGGACACCGACCTGCTGGTGGAGGACGGCCGAATCGCCGGCTTTTCCGGCAAGGCCGATGAGACCGTGGACCTGGGGGGGCGGATGCTGGTCCCCGGCTTCCTGGACCTCCACACCCACGGCGGCGACGGGGTGGACGTAAACGCCGCCACGGCGGAGGACCTGGCAAAAATCGGACGGTTCTTCGCCCGCAACGGCACCACCGGCTGGCTGTGTTCCATCCTCACCGACACCGAGGAGCAGACCCTCTGGTGCATCGGCCAGGCCAGGGCGGCCATGGCCGCCCCCGTCACCGGCGCACAGCTCATGGGCGTCCATTTGGAGGGCCCCTTCCTCTCCACGGAGTACAAGGGCGCCATGCCGGAGCACCTGCTCCAAAAGGGCAATGCGGAACTTTTCCGAAAATACCAGGACGCCGCCGACGGAGCGGTGCGCTATATGACCGTCTCCCCCGAGGTGGAGGGGGTAGTGGACATGATCGGCCAGCTCTCCGGCCATGTCACCATCGCCATCGGCCACTCGGGGGCCGACTACGAGACGGCCTGCGCCGCCATCGACGCCGGGGCCGCCGCCTGTACCCACACCTTCAATGCTATGGGCCTCTTCCACCAGCACCGGCCCGGCATCATGGGGGCGGTGCTGGAGCGCCCGGTGATGTGCGAGGCCATCTGCGACGGCCGGCACCTCCATCCCGGCTCGGTCCGGATGCTCCTGGCCTGCAAGGGTTATGACCGGGTGGTGGCCGTCACCGACTCCATCCAGGCCGCCGGCCTTCCCGACGGCCACTACAAGCTGGGGGTCAACGACGTGGTGGTGGTGGACGGCGACGCCAAGCTGGCGTCCAACGGCGTCCGGGCCGGGTCCACCCTCACCACCGGACAGGCCCTCAAAAACCTGGTAACATTCACCGGGGAGAGCGTGGAAAAAGTGCTCCCCCTGCTCACCGTCAACCCCGCCCGCCTCATCGGCATGGACTACCGCAAGGGCTCCATTGCCCCCGGCAAGGACGCCGATCTGGTGGTGCTGGATGATAAACTGAACGTAACCGCAACCTATGTGGCGGGACAATGCGTCTTCGCCGCCGAAAAATAAGGAGGAAATCACTATGCCGCTGGTACCCCTGAGACCTTTGATGGAAGCCGCTGAGCAGTACAACTACGCCCAGGGCGCCTTTAACGTCAACGCCGTGGCCCAGGCCAAGGCCGTCATCGAGATGCACGAGACCTTCCGCTCCCCCGCCATTCTGCAGGGCGCCGACCTGGCCAACGCCTTCATGGGCGGCCGGGTGGACTTCGCCAACGGCACCCTGGAGGACAAGAAGAAGGGCGCCCGCAACATCGCCGCCGCCGTGAAGAAGTACGGCGAGCACTCCCCCATCCCCGTGGTGCTCCACCTGGACCACGGCAAGGACTTCGACTCCTGCGTGGCCGCCATCGAGGGCGGGTACACCTCCGTCATGATCGACGGCTCCTCCCTCCCCCTGGAGCAGAACATCGAGCTCACCCGTGAAGTGGTCAAGTATGCCCACGCTCGGGGCGTATCCGTGGAAGGCGAGCTGGGCGTGCTGGGCGGCCAGGAGGACCACGTCTTCGCCGCCGCCTCCACCTACACCACCCCCCTGGACGCCGTAAAGTTCATCCAGGACACCGGGGTGGACGCCCTGGCCATCTCCTATGGCACCCAGCACGGCGCCAACAAGGGCAAGAACGCCAAGCTCCGCCGGGAGATCCCCATCGCCATCAAGGAGTGCATCAACCGTCTGGGCATCTTCTGCGCCCTAGTGTCCCACGGCTCCTCCACCGTGCCCCAGTACATCGTCAAGGAGATCAACGACCTGGGCGGCGATATCCAGAACGCCTACGGCATTGACGTCAACGAGCTCATGGCCGCCATCCCCTGCGGCATCCGCAAGATCAACGTGGACACCGACATCCGTCTGGCCGTCACCCGCAACATGAAGGAGCTCTTCGCCCAGAAGCCCGAGCTCCAGAAGAGCCCCTCTATCGGCGGCGTGTACGCCCTCCTGGAGGAGAAGAAGTCCGCCTTCGACCCCCGCGTCTTCTTCCCGCCCATCATGGACACCGTCCTCACCGGCAACGTGCCCGACGACGACGTGGCCCTCCTCATGAGCCGGGTGGAGGCCGGCGTGAAAGAGGCCGTGGGCTCCCTCATTGTGGGCTTCGGCTCCTACGGCCGGGCCCCCCTGGTGGAGCAGAAGTCCCTGGAGGACATGATCGCCTTCTACAAGAAGTAAGGGGGAACGGACATGAAGCATCTCTATCTGAACCTGAAGCGTTTTGACGTACCCGTGGAGTACGGCGGCGTCAATCGCATCGCCCCCGTGGCCGACTGGGGCAAATACATCGTGGAGCACACCCAGGAGGGCCTGAAGCACTATGACCCCGCTGAGGTGGAGTTCGTGCAGTACTTCCCCGAGGCCCACATCCTGGGGGCGGTGGCCGCACAGTGTGAGAACAGCCCCGTGCAGGTGGGCTCCCAGAGCGTCTACCGCATGAACACCGCAGTGGGCGGCAACTTCGGCGCCTTCACCACCAACCGCCCCGCCTCCATCGTCAAGGCCATGGGGTGCACCTCCACCATCATTGGACACTGTGAGGAGCGCAATGACAAGGCCGGCATCCTGGCCGAGGCGGGCGTCACCGACACCGCTGCCGTCAACCGTCTCCTCAACCAGGAGATCAAACTGGCCATCGAGCAGGGCCTCACCGTCCTCTACTGCATCGGCGAGAAGACCGAGGAGCAGGCTCATTGGGAGCAGGTCCTGGGGGATCAGCTCTCCATCGGCCTGGACGGGGTGGACACCTCCAAGGTGGTCATCGCCTACGAGCCCATCTGGTCCATCGGTCCTGGCAAGACCCCCGCCGACAAGCCCTACATCACCAAGATCGCCCGCTTTGTGAAGAAGTGCACCGGGGGTCTGGATGTGGTGTACGGCGGCGGCCTGAAGGTGGACAACGCCGAGATGCTGGCCTCCATCGAGGAGATCGACGGCGGTCTCATCGCCCTCACCCGATTCCAGGGGGAGATCGGCTTCTACCCCGACGAATACCTGGAGATCATCAAGACCTATCTTGGAAAGTAAGGAGACAGCCCATGAAGCTTGATTTTGAATACGGCCACGGCCTGATGAGCGCCGAGCTGCCCGACAACACCGACGTCTTCATCCCCGGCACCACCGTGCCCGATCCTCCCTGCCTGCCCCAGGACTGGGATAGCCTGTACGCCGCCACCTTGGACTCCATCCGCCACCCCATGGGCATGCCCGCTCTCAAAGAGCTGGCCGGCCCCGGCAAGACAGTGGTCTTCGTCATCCCCGACATCGTCAAAGGCGGCTGCCAGGCCACCAGTCATCGGAAGGTGTCCATCAAGGCCTGCCTGGATGAGCTCTACGCCGCCGGTGTGGAGAAAAAGGACATTCTTCTCCTCTTCTCCAACGGCCTCCACCCCCGGGCCACCGTGGCCGAGATGAAGCAGATCCTGGGCGAGGACCTCTTCAACGAGTTCTACTGGACCAACCAGATCACCAGCCACGACTCCGAGGACTACGAGCACATGGTGGACCTGGGCACCACCAGCCGGGGCGACCCGGTGCTCATGAACAAGTACGTCTATGACTGCGACCTGCCCATCCTCATCGGCCACACCCAGGGCAACCCCTACGGCGGCTACTCCGGCGGCTACAAGCACTGCGCCACCGGCATCACCCACTGGCGGAGCATCGCCAGCCACCACGTGCCCAAGGTCATGCACCGGGGCGACTTCACCCCCGTGTCCGGTCACTCCCTCATGCGCACCAAGTTCGACGAGATCGGCATGCACATGGAGGAGAAGATGGGCCACCCCTTCTTCTGCTGTGACGCCGTGCTGGACACCTACTCCCGCCAGATCGCCGTCTACTCCGGCTACGCCAAGGTGATGCAGCCCGAGTCCTGGAAGATCGCCAACAAGCGCACCTACGTCCCCTTCGCCAAGGAGAAGTACGACGTGATGGTCTTCGGCATGCCCCAGAACTTCCACTACGGCAACGGCATGGGCACCAACCCCATCCAGATGATGCAGGCCCTCTCCGCCCAGGTCATCCGCCACAAGCGGGTCATGAAGGAGAACTGCGTCATCATCTGCTCCTCCATCTGCAACGGCTACTTCCACGACGAGCGGTGGCCCTACCTGCGGGAGCTCTATGAGATGTTCCAGCACGACTACATGAACATCCTCCCCGACATGGACCGCTACGGCGAGTATTTTGCCACCAACCAGGAGTACATCCGCAAATACCGCTTCTGCAACGCCTTCCACCCCTTCCACGGCTTCTCCATGATGAGCTGCGGCCACATCGCCGAGATGAACACCTCCGCCATCTACATCGTGGGCGCCCAGGAGCCCGGCATCGCCCGGAGCATGGGCCTCAAGACCCGGGCCACCTTCGAGGAGGCCCTCCAGGACGCCATGAAGAAGTATGTTGGCCCCAACCCCAACATCCTGGCCCTGCCCCAGACCTTCAAGCTGGGCGCCGTCCACCTCTGCATGGCCGACGACGACCTGAGCAACGTGTAAGGAGGGTTTTGCGTGCTGAAAGGTAACATGCTCATCGCCCATGGCGGCGGCCCCACCCCAGTCATCAACTCCTCCCTGCTGGGCGCTGTCCGTGAGGCCAAAGCCCACAGCGAGATCGAGACCATCTACGGCGCCCGCTTCGGCGCCGAGGGCATCCTGGCCGGGGACCTCATCGACCTGGGCAAGTTCTCCGACGAGGACCTCTCCCTCCTGGCCCGCACCCCCGCCTCCGCCCTGGGCTCCTGCCGCCGGAAGCTCACCGACACCGACTACCCCGCCGTGCTGGAGTGTTTTAAGAAGTTCAACATCCGCTATTTCTTCTACAACGGCGGCAACGACTCCATGGACACCTGCAACAAGATCTACCAGCTCTCCGTACAGACCGGCTATGAGCTGCGGGTCATCGGCATCCCCAAGACCATCGACAACGACCTGGACGTCACCGACCACTGCCCCGGCTTTGGCAGTGCCGCCAAATACGCCGCCGTCTCCGCCCTGGAGCTGGCCCAGGACGCCTCCGCCCTGCCCATCCACGTGGTGGTCATGGAGCTCATGGGCCGCAACGCCGGCTGGATCACCGCCGCATCCGCCCTCTACGCCGACCTCATGCCCTGCGAGCATTTGGTATACTTGCCCGAGGTGGCCTTCGACAAAGAGCAGTTCCTCTCCGCCGTCAAGGAGAAGTTCGCCAAGGGGAAGGGCCTGCTGGTCACCATCTCCGAGGGCATCCACTACGCCGACGGCACCCCCGTGGCCGACTCCGGCCTGGTGGACGGCTTCGGCCACAAGGTCCCCGGCGGCGCCGCCCAGGCCCTCAGCGACATGATCATGCAGGAGACCGGCCTCAAATCCCGTTCGGAGAAGCCCGGCCTGCTGGGCCGGGTCAGCGTGGGCCTCATGTCCGACGTGGACCAGAAGGAGGCCGAGGAGGCCGGCGCCTGCGCCGTCCGCTCCGCCGTGGAGGGCAAGACCGGCTTTATGGTGGGCTTCGAGACCACCCGGGACCCCTACACCTCCAAGACCATCCTCATCCCCCTGGAGCAGGTGGCCAACGCCGAGAAGAAGTTCCCCCTGGACTGGATCGGTGACGACGGCGCCAGCATCAAGCCGGAATTCAAGACCTACTGCCTGCCCCTTCTGGGCGACTACGACAACCGCTTTATCTCTCTTAGGTAGACAATAAAACGGCTCCTCCGCGCCACGCGCGGGGGAGCCGTCGCTCCATATCCCAAAAGGAGGATATTCCGTGCTCTACGAAATGGAAAATGAGGATCTCCATGTAACCGTATCCAGTCGGGGGGCCGAGCTGTGGGCCCTGGAGGGGGCGGACGACACAGCCTGCCTCTGGGACGCCCGGCCGGAGGTCTGGCCCTGGCACGCCCCCGTCTGCTTCCCCTGGTGCGGCGCACTGGAGGACGGCTGGTCCCATGGCGGCCACCCTGTCCCCGCCGGCCGCCATGGCCTGGTCCGAGATTTGGAACACACCCTGGTGGAGCAATCCGCCGACCGGCTCCGGTTCCGGCTCCGGTACGACGGTCCGGACTGGCCATGGCCCTTCACCTTTGAGACCGTCCACGCCCTGGAGGGAACCAATCTGGTCACCACCTGCACGGCGGTAAACGACAGTCCGGAGCCCATGCCGGTGCAGCTAGGCTTCCACACCGGCCTGCGCTGCCCCTTCACGCCGGGCCGTCGGGCAGAGGACTACCTGGTCCGCTTCCAGCGCCCGGAGGCCCCCGGCAGCGTCGATATTCTCCCCCTCTCCCCCCCTCTCTTTACCGGCGATACCGTTTGTCTCGCAGGTCTCACCTCTCAGTGGCTCCAGCTGGAGGAGCGGGACACGGGCCGGGCCCTACGTCTTTGGGTTGAGGGCTATCCCTATGTCCTGCTGTGGAGTCAGCCCGGCCTGCCTGGCTTTCTGTGCATCGAACCCTGGAGTGGCTACATTGGCCCAGGCCGGGACCTGACCGACCGCCCCGGTACCGTTCTACTCCCTCCCGGTCAGACCTTCTCCCGGACCCAGCGACTCACCGCCCTGCTGTAAAGTAGGAATGCAGGCCGCAAGCTGGAACAGATTCTTGTTTTGCTGGCTGAGTTTTCTCAAAATTTGAGAATATCATGCTTCAGCTTTTGCAGCAGCGGTTGGTCCGTACTGGCCGCATTCTCTTCATAAAGCACTTCCCGGGCTTGCTCCAATGATGGGAATATACCCAGGCGGACCAACTCCTGTAACTTTGTCTCATCAAAATTCTGCTTGAGCACCAGATAGCGGTGGGCCTGAGCACGGTGGCGCAGATACCGTTCCTCCAGGCGCAGTGTCTTCACGTTTTCATTCATCGCGCCCCTGGGGTGAAAATGGATGACACACGCCTCCACTGGCACAGCCTCCATATTGACGCCCATAGGAAGATCGGGGCAGAGTCTGGTGCAGGACTCAATCTCCGGTTCAAACGGACTCATGCCCAGGCTCTCCTCCAGCTTGATCCCGTTGCAGGCCTGTCCGCTGGGGACCAGGTTATAAAAACACATGGCCAAAGCCGGATACTTTTTCTTAGGGAAAAAGTGGTCCAGTTCCAATGTGCGCACGGTCTTTTGGTCACGGCTTTCCAGGACGTGCAGGTATTCCTCGTCACAATAGGGGCACACCGTCACCCCCAGGTTTTGGATCAGGGAATAGGAATTGTAGCATGTGCTCGCATCTACATATATATCCGCACCATGGCAGAAACGATTCTGGTACAGTCTCAGAAACTGTTCAAATTGCAGAGCTTCCGGTTTCTCCTGTGTCAATCTCCGAAGGGTCGGCACATCGGCAAGCAGGAACCGCTCCAGCCACGACCAGTCATCCCGACGGCATGCCCCTGCAAAGTCATACCGGACCGGACAGACAGCGGTCACCGCTTCAAACAGGTCCTGCTGATAGCATTCCCCCTTCGCTTGCACATAGTTCCGGACCGCCTGAACGTGGGCAGCTCTGGCCTCCTCCATATTTCTATCTGGTATCTTTCTCACAGCCCAGGCTCCTCTCTTTCCGGAAATCTCTGAAGTGTGATCTCAAAGGCCCTACGGATAAGATCGTCTCCGATGTGCGGAACAAACTCCCGCATGGTGGCAATAAATCGCTTCTCTGTGTCCGGGAGCGCATCGATCCGCTCCATGTCCTTTTGGAGACGATCAAAGGACGTCTGCAAAAATGCCCGTGCAGACTCACCGATGGTATAGTCCAGGAAAAAGCTATCGGCCAGGATGGTATGGATGTTCGCCCCGAAATAGGCCTTGTCCGACCCCGTCATGACCGCCGCATTACCGGTCCGTCCATCGATATCCAGCCGGGTCACCTCCTCCGGAAGCACGTCGGAAAGCAGGAAGGGAGAGTGCGTGCCAATGATGACCTGAGAGGCGCAGTCTGTGTATTTTGAGGCAATATGGCAGAGTTCAGAGAAGAAGTTCCTGGCCAGCTCCGGGTGCATGTATGCCTCCGGCTCGTCCAACAGGATAATCTTGTCCCCTTTCGTCCGCGTTCCATCCTGAGATATCCGGCTGCGTCGGAGACAGTCCTCCAGGCCGCCCAGGATCTTTGCATATTGATATTCCCCGGTACTCATATGAGTGAACTGATAGGGGAGCAACTGGCTGGTAAAGATCCCGGCGTTATCCGGAATGTATCCTTCCATCCGCTCAAAGAGCTCCTCGAACAGTTTCTGATGTTCCAGCAAAGCCATATCCGCAACCGGAACAGTGCAGGTGTCGATGGTGAAATAGCGGTCATCCAGTTGGGAGAGCAGTTCCACAATATCCTTGATATCGTCTGTGATCTGCCAGAGTACGCCATGAGGGTCCCCATTGTCCACCCGATCGATGTACTCCGCCAGCCAGACGCATCGCTTGACGATGGCCATACTACGTCCGTCCGGAAGCTCAGAGGGCTCGCAGCGATCCTGATATTCCTTGCTGGTATAGTAATCTATGAACTCCTGATAGTCATCACTGAGCCCGGAATCGTCCATATGCTCCTCCGGAGGCTTCTCCTCCGCACGATAGCTGAGAATCTTTTCGACCCACTTTCGGAGATAGTGGGCATAGTCAGCCCACAGGTCGTGCAGAAACATCTGCTTGTTGGAAAGGTTATCTCTCTTGCGACGTCTGGACATGCGCCGCTTGGCGTCCTCATCAAACTCGGCCCGCTGCTCGTCTTGCTTGATCTGATAAAAGGTCCAGTATTCCCCCTCTTCCAGAGCTTCTGGCAGCTTGATGGGATAGCTTTCCGCAAAGTTATGGGTAGACAGCACAAAAGATACCTGCCGCTTGACCTTACCGGACTCGATGCGCTCCATATAGTCCCAGATATAATCGCAGACATGCCAGAGAGAGGTTCGGTGGTAAGGCGCCGCGATGCGCCCCACCCAGTCGTTTCCAAAGTCCCGATAGTCCTCCTTGTCGTCCGGATAGGGCGGCGTGAGAAAGGCGTTTTTATCATAACAGTTGACGATCTCACAGCGGGCTGACGCAGCCTTCTGACCTGAACCCTTCCCTCCCCTATCCACCTTAGTCTGTTCAAATACCTGATAGGTCTTTCCCACGGTCAGATCTTCCGGGATAGAAAACCGTACCGTCCTCACGGTATCCATTCTGGCCGCGGCCGGACGAATCCACTCCGGCATGCTCAGATCTTCCGGCAGCCGTTCCACCGGGAACTGCTTAAACTCCAGATCACAGATTTCCAGGAAGTATTCCCTTTTGTTTATAGAGTAGAGGAAAAAGTATGCATCCTCCTCCCCATCCCACTTCCGCTGCTGGCGCAGATCATGTTTCATGCCAATCAACTGGAGAAGATTGGTCTTACCCGACCCGGTCTTACCTACCACAAGATGCAGACGATCCGGCTTTTTCCCCGCTCTGAGCACCCTGGATGGAGCCGAGTGCCCTCGGTAGGTAAACGACAGGCTGCCATCCCGGAAGGTGACCGTATAGGCGGGATCGAAGAGAACCTCCTGATTTACATAGTTTTTATACTTTGCAATATAGGCATAGATCAGGAACATTTCTTTTCTCCCCCTCGGCAGTCAGGCTATGCTTCTATTTTACAATAGGATTTGAAATTTGCAATTCCTCACATACGATCGTCCATGCACCACATCTACTCGAATATGCTCCACCATTCTTTGTGCTGATTTTGCGAATATCAAAGGTCATGGTTCCAGCAGAGGCAGCAGTTGATTTTTAAAGATCCACTGGGGATGATACCTGTTGCGTATCATGGTTTTGGCGCGCAGGCTTCGATCCTCACGCATGAGATCCGCGATCCTGCTCCCGTGCTCCTCATAGTACGCCTTTTCTGACGGGAGGTATTTCTCATGGGTGTCGTAGCCAAAGTTTCTGGCGTCCCACCGCATAAAATAGGCCCCCAACGTCTCACCCAGCTCCTTCAGCGCAGGCACCGCCTCATTCAGCACCAGGAAATTTCCTCTGCTCCCCGCCTCCAGTACCGTCAGCCCAAAGGATTCGGAATAAGATGGGCAAACAAACAGATTGGACAGTGTAAACAGCTCAAAGACGCCTTTTCTTGGAAAACCGTCCTTGTAACCAACATCAGACGTGAACAGCATATCCGCCTCGTCCAGACCGTATTTCTTCCCTTCCATCCGTATCATGGCCTTGTAGACGCCGCTTGGGATATCCGCACTGGGAAAATCGCAGAACACGACCTTACTGGTTTTCTCCGTCGTGACTTTGATGGCCCCGGTAAGGGCCGCCACCTTTTCAAACTGCTTACCAGTCGTCAGCCTGGCCGGATAAACCGCCAGAATCTCCGCACCCATGAGATCGATGTTTTCCGCGATATGCTGCACATCCGCACTCATAGAGGAGAGCAGAGGGAGGGCATTGTATACCACCGCACACTTTCCCTCGGGGACATCGTACTGCCTCGCCAGGGCTGGAATACCGGAATGGGTGGGATACACGAACCTGGTCCTGGGCATATCGGTAAAGCGTGCTGAGAAGGGGTACTCCACGTTGTTGGGCCGGTTGAACGGGAGGGAATGGGTAAAGGCCAGAAAGCGGGTATGGGGTAGCCGCTCCTGTGCCATTCGGATGGCAACGTTGTGGACCAGATGCCACCCCTGATACAAAATATCATGCAGGATGCAGACGTCCACATCCCCCAAATACCGCACAAAATCTTCCGCAAACAGTTTGGCCTCTTCAAAAAACGACGCATGCACACCGCCCGATGTATTTGTGTAATCATGCCACACGATATTTTTTCCGCCGCAGGTGTTGGTGATCTTGACCCATTCGATGCGGTCATCCGCAAACACTCCCGTCCGCTCCCCATCGGGACAAAGCTCACTCACCAAAACCTTGACGGAAATGTTGGCGCGCAGCAGCATCTCGATCTGATCCGCCACCACATTCACCAGGGAATAGGTGGAGGACAGGCCGGTAAACATGGTCAATATGGCGACTTTCATGCAGAATACCTCTCTTCCCTGTTTGTAATTTTGGCGCAGCAAATATTTGCTGCGCCAAAATTTTTACGCTTATCCTAATGTCTCAACACATTCGCACCCGTCAAACAGCTCCAGCTTCAGCTTCAAAATGCTCTCCAGATTTGCTACGGCGTTCACCATAGACTCCACCGACTGGTTGGTCTGCAAAATCACATCCTGGGAGATTTCCTCAAACGCAAGGACCCTCTGCAGCTTCTCCCCCTCGGCGTTCAGGATATGCGCCAGCGCCGTCTGCTGTAGCGCAACGGATTCAAAAAGATCCGAGATGGCCTGGCTTCGGCGGTCGGGCGCTACCGTCGTGGTGGTGGTCGTAGAGGTGGTGGACGTAGTCGTGGTGCTGGTAGTGCTTGTTGTGCTGGTGGTGCTCGTGGTCGTCGTTGTTGTACTGGTTGTACTTGTAGTCGTGGTACTGCTTGTGGTACTGGTGGTGGTTGTCGTGCTGCTGGTGCTGCTGGTGGTACTGGAGGTAGTCAGCAGGCAGATCGTCGGCTCCGGCAGCTCTCCGGCAAACAGCTCGTTGTGGCTCTCCGAGTTTCCGGTAAACGAATCGAATACGATAAGCGGAGGCAGGGTTTCCAGACTCCGCTGTGTCCTGTCCGGGATTAGGCGTAGGTGGTAAATGAGGACGTCCAGGGCGTCGCATGGAGCCATTTTCCCGCATACATCAGCACACGTAGCCATGCGGTCTCCAAAGCCTCCCGCCTGGGCAGTTTTCATAAGAAGGAACCTCAGATCCGACGGGATTTTCACTTGACAGCCGGCGGGAAATGTTGTATCATACTACTCATGTAAAGTCAGCGTGCTTTACAAGACGGAACGGAGGTGCCGCGATGAAGAACCAGGCCTACCGGATGGCAATGCTCTACGATTTCTACGGCGACCTGCTCACCGACCGTCAGAAGGAGTTTTACGACCTCTACTACAATGAGGACCTTTCCCTGGCCGAGATCGCCGAGAACTACGGCATTACCCGCCAGGGCGTCCGGGATGTCATCGTCCGGGCGGAGGCCTACCTCACCGAGATCGAGGACAAAACCGGCCTCATCCGCCGGTTCCACACCATGCAGGGCCAGCTCCGCGAGGTGGCCGACTGTGCCCAGAAGGTCCTGGACCTGAACGACGCCAAGCTGGGCAGCGACGAACTGGAGACGCTGGCCGGGCGCATCAAGTCCCTGGCCGACACCCTGATTCAGGAGTGACCTATGGCATTTGAAGGACTGACCGAAAAACTCTCCAACGCGTTCAAAAAGCTCCGGGGCAAGGGGCGCCTCTCCGAAAACGACGTCAAGGACGCCATGAAGGAGATCCGCATGGCCCTCCTGGAGGCCGACGTCAGCTACAAGGTGGTCAAGGAGTTCACCAAGACGGTGACCGAGCGGGCCATCGGCGCCGACGTGCTGGAGAGTCTGACCCCCGCACAGATGATCGTCAAGATCGTCAACGAGGAGCTCACCACCCTCATGGGCGGCGAGAGCGCCAAGCTCAACATCTCCTCCAAGCCGCCCACGGTGGTGATGGTGGTCGGCCTCAACGGCGCCGGTAAGACCACCAACTGCGCTAAGCTGGCCGGCTTCATGAAAAAGCAGAACGGCAAGCGGCCCCTTCTGGCCGCCTGTGATACCTTCCGCCCCGCCGCCATCCATCAGCTGGAGGTAGTGGGCGAGCAGCTGGACATCCCCGTCTTCCAGATGGGGCAGGCCGACCCGGTGGACATCGCCAAGGCCGCCATTGAGCATGCTCGCAAGCACGGCAACGACTTGGTGTTCCTGGACACTGCCGGCCGCCTCCACGTGGACGAGGAGCTAATGGATCAGCTCAAGGTCATGAAGGCGGCGGTAAACCCCGACGAGATCCTCCTGGTGGTGGACGCCATGATCGGCCAGGACGCGGTGAACGCCGCCAAAGTCTTTGACGAGGCCCTGGACATCACCGGCGTCATGCTCACCAAGCTGGACGGTGACGCCCGGGGCGGCGCGGCCCTCTCCATCAAGGCCGTCACCGGAAAGCCCATCAAGTTCGTGGGCGTGGGCGAGAAGCTGGACCAGGTGGAGATCTTCCACCCCGACCGCATGGCCTCCCGCATCCTGGGCATGGGCGACGTGCTCTCCCTTATCGAGAAGGCCCAGCAGACCTTCGACATGAAGAAGGCCGCCGAGCTCCAGGAGAAAATGAAGAAAAACCGTCTCACTCTGACGGATTTTTATGAGCAGATGCAGCAGTTCAAGAACATGGGCTCCATCGCCGATTTGGCGGGGATGATCCCCGGTATGGACGCCAAAGCCCTGGAGGGGGCCGACCTGGACAAGAACGCCCTGGGTAAAACCGAGGCCATCATTCTGTCCATGACCCCCGCCGAGCGGGAGAACCCCTCCATCCTCAACAGCAGCCGGAAAAAGCGCATCGCCGCCGGCAGCGGTACCCAGGTGGTGGACGTCAACCGGCTCCTGAAGCAGTTCGAACAGATGCAACAGCTCACCAAGCAGATGGCCGGCATGGCCGGCGGCAAGATGGCCCGGCGCATGGGCCGGCTGGGGAAGTTCAAGGGCTTCCCCTTCGGATAAGTTGGTCCGTACCCGTCGGGTACTGCCATATAAGGAATTTGGAAAGATCATTTGGAGGTGACGATACATGGTTAAAATCAGACTGCGTCGCATGGGCGCCAAGAAGGCTCCCTTCTACCGCATCGTGGTGGCCGACTCCCGCTATCCCCGTGATGGCCGTTTCATTGAGGAGATCGGTACCTACAACCCCACCACCGATCCCGCCGAGCTGAAGGTGGACGTGGAGCGGGCTCAGGCTTGGATCAAGACCGGCGCTCAGCCCACTGAGACCGTGAAGGCTCTGCTGAAAAAGGCCGGCGTGTAAGCCGGCGGGAGGCGCACATGAAAGAGCTTCTTACCTATGTGGCCCAGAACCTTGTGGAACACCCGGAGGCCGTTTCGGTCACCGAGACCCAGGGAGACGGCGAGACCCTGCTGGAGCTTCGGGTAGCCCCCGAGGACATGGGTAAGGTCATCGGCCGTCAGGGCCGCATCGCAAAGGAGATCCGCACCCTGATGCGCTCTGTGGCCCAGCGGAAGGGAACCAGGGTTTCCGTCGAGATCGTCGACTGAAAAGCGGCGGGACTTGCTCCCGCCGCTTTTTCTTTCATTGGGCCGTCAGGCCGGAAAGGACAACACCATATGAAAAACAAATTTCTGGAGGCCGGGCAGATTGTCAACACCCACGGCATCCAGGGCGAGGTGAAGATCGTTCCCTGGTGCGACTCCCCGGAGTTCCTCTGCTCCTTCTCTACCTTATATATAGATGGCGCTCCCATCAAGGTCCTGGCTGCCCGGCCCCACATGGGCAATGTGTTGGCCCGGCTGGAGGGGATCACCGACGTGAACGCCGCCATGCGCCTGAAGGGCAAGACCCTCTCCATCGACCGCACCGGCGTAGAGCTCCCCGACGGCCGCCACTTCCTGGCCGACCTCATGGGCCTGGAGGTCCGGGATGCCGAGACCGGCGCCGTCCTGGGCACCATCCACGACATCCTCACGCCCCCCGCCCACGAGGTCTATGTGGTCCGCGGCGGCGGAAAGGAGTATATGATCCCCGCCGTGGACGAGTTCGTCAAGGAGATCGACGTGGACGGCGGCTTCATCCGGGTCAAGCTCATCGAGGGGATGGCTAGCGATGTATAGTATTGACATCATGACCCTCTTCGACGAGACCGTGGGCGACATGATGAACGAGTCCATTCTGGGCCGGGCCCAGGAACGGGACATCCTGCGCATCGAGGCCCACCAGATTCGGGACTATACCTTAAATAAACAAAAGCAGGTAGACGACTACCCCTACGGCGGCGGCCACGGCGCGGTGATGCAGGCCGACCCCCTCTACCAGTGCTGGAAGCACATCACCGACACCTACGGCCCTGGCCATACCATCTTCCTCTCCCCCGCCGGTAAGACCTTTACCCAGACCGAGGCCAAGCGCCTCCTCCGGGACTACGACCACCTGATTCTGGTGTGCGGCCACTACGAGGGCATTGACGAGCGGTTCATCGAGGAGTGCGTGGACGAGGAAATCTCCATCGGCGACTTCGTCCTCACCGGCGGGGAGCTGCCCGCCATGGTGGTAGCCGACGCGGTAGCCCGGATGGTGCCCGGGGTTCTCTCCGATCCGGAGTGCTTTGAGGAGGAGAGCCACTGGAACGGCATGCTGGAGTACCCCCAGTACTCCCGTCCTGAAACCTGGCACGGCCGCACTGTTCCCCCCATCCTCCGCTCCGGCGACCACAAGAACATCGCCCGTTGGCGGCGGAAGCAGAGTATCCTGCGGACCTGGCGGCGGCGGCCCGACCTCTACCGGAAGCTGGAGTTCACCTCCAAAGAGGAGAAAAAACTCTTCGCCGAGCTCCAGTCCGAGGTGCCGGAACTGCCCCTTCCAGAGGAGGAAGACTGAACTTTTTCCGTCCCCTTGCATAAAGTTTTTGTCGACGGCAACCCCTCTTTTTTTACAGGAGCGCCAAAAATATTTTCTATATTTTTGTATTAAATCCTTAATTCTGGATAAAGATTGACTAGAATATGGGAATTGTGGGGAGAAGATCTGGAGCCAGTCCCCAGTTCTCTCCCCTTTTCCCCTCCCAGGGCCGACGGCATTGGAGCCAAGGGCGGGACCCCCTGGGCCGCAGGACTTTGAGCTTGTTACTATTTGTAACCTTTTGTTTCTTTTCTCCGTCCCGGGCGACGGCAAACGACGGAAAAAAACGGCTCCATTTTTGCATATACCTTCTGAAAGTTCCCGGTTGATTTGACTTTTGCGGAAAAAGTGGCTATAATCCCACCTGTTCCACGCAGCGCAAATGATTACAAAATCAACGGATACATCCTTCAGGAGGAATTTTTCTATGTTTGACCGATCATCCAGGGGCGGCCGCACCGCCGCCCTGCTGATCTCCGGCCTACTGGCTACCCTGTTCATCACCGGCTCCGCCAGCCCCCAGACCACTTACCACATCACCGACGGCGAGGCCGTCTACACCGTTACCGGCAAGTCCGGCGACACCGAGGCCGCCCTGGCCCAGGCCGGGGTAGCGGTTTCGGAGCGGGACCGTGTCACCTCCGCCGTCCGGGATGACGGCTCGGTGGCCGTCACGGTGGAGCGGCCGGTGACCACCTATGAGGAGCAGGTGGTAGACCTGCTGCCCTACGACACCGTCCGCCAGGCCGACCCCAACCTGCTGCTGGGCCAGGAGCAGGTGGTACAGACCGGCGCCCAGGGCACCGTGTCCGCCAAGAGCCGGGTGGTCACCGACCCCGACGGCAGCCTTTGCATCACCTCCATGGGCACATATGTCTCCCAGGAGCCGGTGGACGAGATCGTGGCCTACGGCACCCGTGTTGCCCCCGCCGCCCAGTCCTGGCTCAGCGTCACCGACGACGTGCTCACCCATATCGACGCTGACACTGACGGCGGCGGCACCCTCACCACCGCCTCTGGCACAGAGCTGACCTATACCCAGGTCATCAGCTGCAAGGCCACCGCCTACACCACCCAACTTCAGTCCTGGAAGCGGACTGCCACCGGCACCACCGCCCGGGTAGGCGCCATCGCCGTAGACCCCAGGGTCATCCCCTACGGCACCCGGATGTTCATCGTCTCCGCCGACGGCTCCATCACCTACGGCGTGGCCACCGCTGAGGACTGCGGCGGCAACATCAAGGGCAACCGCATCGACCTCTTTTTCGACACCTACAATGAGTGCATCCATTTTGGGGTCCGGACCTGCGACGTCTACCTGCTGGCCTGATCCCCTCTGTCCTCTTCCGGCAAATCGGAAGGGGACCTTTCTTTTTCTTTTCCCCTCTTTCGGTTGACTTTTCCCATGGCCTATGGTAGAATCTGATTCACAAAATGAGATTAGGAGATTGTCAGCATGAGTTTTAAAGTCATCGTGGACAGCTGCTGTGACCTGACCCCCTCTCTCCTGCGGGAGGACGCCTTTCTCAGCGTACCTCTGACCATCCGCGTGGGAGACAAGCACTTCGTGGATGACGCCGGGCTGGACCGCGCAGAGCTGCTGTGGCGGATGAAGGAGTGCGAGAGCGCCCCTCAGACTGCCTGTCCCTCCCCCGCCCAGTATCTGGACGCCTTCGACTGCGGCGCTGACGATCTGTATGTAATTACCCTCTCGGCCCTGCTCTCCGGCTCCCACAACAGCGCCCAGCAGGCCCGGCAAATCTGGCTGGAGGAGCATCCCGACGCTCACGTCCACATCTTCAACTCCTGCTCCGCCTCCGCCGGCGAGGTGCTGCTGGCCCTGAAGGTTCGGGAGCTGGCCGCCGCCGGTCACCCCTTCCATGAGGTGGTCAGCCAGGCTACCGCCTTCTGTGGTGGAATGAACACCCTCTTCGTGCTGGAGACGCTGGAAAACCTGCGGAAGAACGGTCGGCTCACCGGCCTTCAGTCGGTGGTTACCGCTGCGCTGCGGATTAAACTCCTCATGGGCTCCACCCCTCAGGGCGAGATCTGCAAGCGGGGTCAAGCCATGAGTATGAAGCAGGCCCTGAACAAGATGGTGGAGATCATGGAAAAAGACCCAAATCACGTGGGCAAGCTGCTGGTCCTCTCCCATTGCAACTGCCTGGAGCGAGCCTTCCAGCTCAAGGAGATGGTCCAAAAAAGCTGCCGCTTTTCCGAGGTCTTTATCTGTGAGACCGGCGGCATCAGCACCGTTTACGCCAACGACGGCGGCATTGTGGCCGCCTACTGAATTCAATACGATCTGTCAGGGGCGCCCTTTGGGGCGCCCCTGCTTTTTGCCCCTATTGCCGGAACGGACCGTCTATGCTACAATATGATCATTCTACCGTCGGTTTTATTTTCTTTTTCAGGATTTTTACACCGAATGGGGGTATGGCCCGTGGTCTTCAGCAGCGTGACCTTTCTCTTCGTCTTTCTACCGCTCCTGCTGGCAGCCTACTATCTTCTGCCCACCAAATCCAGAGCCTGGCGGAACGGTGTGCTCTTGGCCTTCAGCCTCTTTTTCTACGGCTACGGAGGCCCCCGCTTTCTGCTACTTATGCTCCTCTCCATTGCCGTCAACTATGTGGGCGCCCTGTGCGCCGCACCGGGGCGGCGGCACGCCAAGGCCGCCATGGTAGTGACCACAGCGGTGAATTTGGCCCTGCTGGGCTGGTTCAAGTACGCCGGCTTTTTCTTCTCCAACCTAGCCAAGGTGTGGACCGGCCTTCCAGTGCCCCAGGTCACTCTCCCCATCGGCATCTCCTTTTTTACCTTCCAGGGCCTCTCCTACGTGCTGGATGTCTACCGGGGCCAAGCGGAACCCCAGCGTAATCCTTTCCACGTGGCCCTCTATATCTCCCTCTTCCCTCAACTGGTGGCCGGCCCCATCGTCCGCTACACCACCGTAGCTGAGGAAATCCTCACCAGACGGGAGACGGTCTCCGACTTCTCCGCCGGGGCAGTGCGTTTCCTCTTCGGTCTGGCCAAGAAAATGCTGCTGGCCAACCAGCTGGGTCTCATGTCCGACGAGATCTTCGCCGTCCGCCCGGAGTTTCTCACCGTCTCCCTCACCTGGCTGGGCGCCATCGCCTACACCGGCCAGATCTACTTCAACTTTTCCGGCTACTCCGACATGGCTATCGGTCTGGGACACATGTTCGGTTTCCACTTCCTGGAGAACTTTAATTACCCCTATATCTCCCGCTCGGTGACCGAGTTCTGGCGGCGGTGGCACATCTCCCTGTCCACCTGGTTCCGGGACTATGTCTACATCCCCCTGGGGGGTAACCGCTGCTCCCCCGCCCGCCACATCCGGAATATCCTGGTTGTGTGGGCCCTCACCGGCTTCTGGCACGGGGCGGCGTGGACCTTCCTGGCCTGGGGCCTCTACTACGCACTCCTGCTCCTGAGGGAGAAGTACCTCTGGGGCCGGGCCCTGGAGCATCTCCCCTCCTTTCTGCGCCACGTCTACGCCCTGGTGCTCATCCTGCTGGGCTGGGTGATCTTCCGGGCCGAAACGCTCTCCTATGCGGGACAGTTCATCGCCGCCATGTTCGGCGCCGCCGCCGGGGGCTGGACCGACGGCCGCAGCCTCTACTACCTGCTCCAGTTCCGCTGGGAGCTGCTACTGGCCATCCCCGCCTCCCTTCCCCTGCGGGACTGGGCCCTCCAGCGCCTGGAGGCCAGGGACACCGCCCTCAGCGGTCTGGTCCTCACCTGGGGTCCTAAAGCGGCGGCCCTGGGGCTCTTTGCCCTCTCCTTCCTGCGGCTGGTGAGCTCCAGCTACAACCCCTTCATCTATTTCCGGTTCTGAGAGGAGGCACAGCAGTTGAAACGCTTTTCCGAGGTCTGCTTTTCCATCCTTTTTGTGGCCGTCTTGGTAGCCGTCCCTCTGCTCATCCTCTTCCACGGCTCCAAGATCCAGGCGCTATACTACGAGAACCGTGCTCTCTCCTCCGTGCCGGAAGCCAACGCAGAAGATCTGCTCAGCGGGGAGTACTTCAGCCAGTGGGACAGCTGGCTCACCGACCACGTGGCCGGTCGGGAACGGCTCCTGAAGCTCAACACCTAGTTGGACTACCGTCTCCTGGACCGGCCGTCGGTCAACGGCATCGTAGAGGGAGAAGGCGGCGTTCTCTTCCCCTTCCAGGCCTACGGCACCTGGGACCTGGATTACCTCTCCGGGGACGCCGCCGCAGTGTGTGACGACCTGGCACATTTGGACGAGCTGGTATCCTCCTACGGCGGCCGCTTCTACTATGTGGGCCTCCCCCTGCAAAACGCCTTCTACTACGACCGCTACCCCGACTACCTGGAAAACCGCTACTGGCACATCTCCGCCATGACGGAGGCCTTCGCCGGCGCCATGGAGGATCGGGGGCTGGCCTTTCTGGACATGGAGCCCGTCCTCCGGGCGGCCCAGACCGAGGAGCAACCTCTCTACGCCGCCTCCGACCACCACTTCAACTACTACGGTGCCTACCTCACCTACCGCACCGTCATGGAGCGCATCACCGCCGACCTGGACCGGGACCTCCCCGTCCTG
Source organism: Intestinimonas sp. HCP28S3_D6 (assembly GCF_052065695.1). Taxonomy (NCBI): domain Bacteria; kingdom Bacillati; phylum Bacillota; class Clostridia; order Eubacteriales; genus Intestinimonas; species Intestinimonas sp. HCP28S3_D6. Next base: position 4,124 of record NZ_JBQHTM010000003.1, on the reverse strand, counting down.
ACCGCCGATACCCTCACCTTTCAGGCGTTGGAGAATCCCTTCCTGGGCTCCCGGAACCGAAAGCTCTACGGCCTGTGGCCGGGCTCCGAACCCCTGACCGTCGGCGTCCAGCGGGAGCCGGTGGCCTTCGACCGAACGGACAACGGCCTTCCCGTCCCCGCCCAGCTCTTCCGGCTGCCCGCCACCCCCACGGAAACCGTAGACTACAACGTCTACATGGGGGGCGACGTGGCCGAGACCGTGCTCTCCACCCACCGCCCGGAGCTCCCCGATCTGCTCATTTTCGGGGACTCCTTCACCAATCCCCTGGAGACCCTCCTCTACACCGGCTTTGACGAGACCCGGTCCCTGGACCTGCGGTACGCCGACGTAAGCCTCCTGGAGTATGTGGCGGAGCACCATCCCGACGTAGTCCTCTGCGTCCGGGACGACACGTCGTACCTCTCCACAGAAGGAAACGGCAACATTCACTGAGAAACAATATAAAAATGGACCCGCATGTTTAGACATGCGGGTCCATTTTCATTTTCTTCAGCTAAACCAGCGCTCCAGGCAGTCACGAACGGCGCCCTCGTCGTTGGAGCAGACCACGGCGTCGGCTACTGCCTTCAGCTCGAGGGCGGCATTGGACACCGCCGCGCCGATGCCGGCCAGCTCCAGCATCTCCTTGTCGTTGGGGGCATCTCCCACAGCCACTACCTCCTGGGGATCGATGCCCTCCATCTCCAGGATCACCGACAGAGCCGCCCCCTTGGAGACACCCAGGGGAAGAATCTCCAGATAGGTTCCCTCGGAGAATACCGTCCGGCCCAGGCCAGAGAGCTGGGGGTCCAGCCACGCCTTGACCTCCAGCAGGGCTTCGTGGTCCTGGGTCATAAGGGTCTTGTTCCAGGGCCGTGGAGAACCATCCACCGTGGTGGGCAGGGCGGGCCGCTTCTCCTTGGCGATGAGGCCCTCCACATAGGGGGTCATCCGGAAGGAACAGAAGCCATCCAGGTCGTAGTAGGCCACGGCGCCCATCTCAGGGAACCGGGCGATGGCCTCCTTCATGATGGGGCAGACCTCCTTGGGGAGGACCCACCGGCGCAGGATACGGTCGCCCCCCACCAGGTCCACCACCTGGCCACCGTTGCCGGTGACCACCGGGAGGTTGATGCAGGACAGCAGCTCAGGGAATACCCGGATGGCCGCCGGTGCCCGGCCGGTGGCCACGGTGAAGAGTCCGCCTTTGGCTACGTGGCGCCGGATGGCCTCCAGGTTCTCTCTGGAGAGCTGGGATTGTTCGTTCAGAAGGGTATGGTCCATATCCGAGACCAGCAAACGTCTCTTCACAGACCTGCGCCTCCCATCTCGGCCTTCTGGGCATACCGCCTGGCCAGCTTGACACCGGAGAGGAGGATGGCGAAGAGGAACCAGAAGATGACCATAACCCGGGGATAGTTCCACAGGTAGTCGGCCAGACAGTCCACCAGAATGCCGGCCACCGCTGCGGCGGCGCCGATGGTGATGAGCCGTACCTCATGGGGGCAGTGGAGCTTGCATGCCTTGGCCGCGGACTTGAGGCCGCAGATCATGGCCGCCACGTAGGAGACCACACCGATAAGTCCCGTCTCCAGCCAGATCTGGAGGTACAGGTTGTGGGAGTGGACGAAGGGCGCGGTGCCGTGATAGAGGTTCATATCCTTGATGGCCAAGCGCACCGTATCGGTTCCCAGTCCAGCGCCCCGGATGGGACGGGTCTTGATCATCTCCAGCGCCGCCGCGTACAGGGGGAAGCGGCTGGAGGTGGAGGAGTCCTCTAGATTAAAGATGGTGAGGATACGGTTGAAGATGGTGTCGGGCAGGAAGGGAATGGCGCACAGGGCCAGCAGCAGAAAGCCGGGGATGAGCTTCCGATTCCACAGGAACACAAATACCGCGGCGGCAAAGGCGGCGCCGATCCAACTGGCCCGGGAGTAGGTCATGCCCAGGGCAGCCACGCCCACGCCGGCGGCACACAGGGCGCCGATCCGCCCCCACCAGGAGCGGCTGCACAGCACCAGGGCCACCGCCAGGGGGAGGAGCATCACCAGCACCTCGGCAAAGGCGTTGGGGTTTCCAAAGACGGAGAAGACACGGCCGGGCATGCCCTCGTTGAGGAGGGGGTCCACATAGGAGTAGTTGACCTCCACGCCCTGGATGCGCTGCACCACGCCATAGGCCGAGGTGCCGAAGAGGGCCAGGCTTGCAAAGCCCGCCAGACGCTTGAGGTCGTCGACGTGCTCCACGGCGCTCACCGTCACCCCCACACACAGCATAGCCGTGATGTGGAAGAAGAGAAAGCGCATAGAGGCGCTGGAGGAGTAGGACACTGGCCAGGCCAGGCACACAGCACCGGCGAAGATGAGGGGGTAGGGGCCCACGCTCTTCAGGTCCACCCGCAGGGACCGGTTCCCCATACCTCCCACAATAAATAGCAGCGCCATGAGGATAAAGCCCAGGAGGGAGTACCGGTTGTCCCAGTGCTCGTAGGGGTAGATCATAATGCCCACCATGAGCCAGCCGATGGCGGCAGGGGTCTGGCTGCCCATGGCAAAGCCCAGTTGGGCAAAGAAGCTGTTGTCAAAGAGGGGCTTCCCCTTCCGATAGATCCAATGGAGGATGGCGGCGGGAAGGTTGATGATGGTCTCGGCCAGGGCACAGAAGAAGCTGTCCCGCCAGGCTTTGGGGAAAATGCCTTCCCGGACCAGCAGGTTCATGAGGGCGCTGCCGTGGAACCAGCGGGTCCATACCCGGGAAATGCCCCGGAGGAGCCTGCACACGCCGCTGCCCTCATACCAGCGGTACACCACATACCAGATGGAGAGCAGAATGCGCCCCACCACACTGTTTTCCATAACTTCCAAACAGAATACGCCTCCTTACCGCCGGTTCTTCACGGCGTACATCAGGGCCAGGAGCCCAAACCACCGCCGGCGGACCAGTCCGGCCACCAGCTGCTTGTTCCGCCCCATGCCCTGGGGATTCAGGTCCCGGATGGCCTCCTCCATGCCGGGCTCCCGGGTGAAGCCCTCCACCCGGCGGCGCTTCTCCGCCAGAGGGGCGGGATTGCCGGGGGCGAACTCGTTGCCGATGGCGATGAGGAGCCCCGCCCAGCAGGTGCTCTGCCGCCACCGGGAGTCATCCCCCTCCAGGCCGTACCGCTCCACCACGGCCTCCTTGGCCGCCAGGAAGCGGCGGAAGGTGTCCATGTAGTCGGGCAGATAGTTCCGGGTCACAGAGGCGGGGTTCTGCAAATAGTAGTAGAGGGGCTCGTCCACCATGGCCAGCTTCCGGGCCAGGCAGAAATATTCCATCAGGAAGAGCTCGTCCTCCAGATAGGCGCCGGAAAAGCGGATGGCGTGGTCCGTGATGATGGACCGTGAGAAGAGGAACCGCCAGATGAAGCCGTTGAGGACCTCTCCGGGCTTTCCCAGACGCTGGCCCAGGAGCCGGTCCACGATACCCTTCCGGATGGCACCGGCGTCATACACGCCGGTGGGCAGCGCCCCCGGCTCGGCCCACTTCTCGCCGCCGGGCTGGATATTCCAGTGGGCGCAGCCGGCGGAGTCGGCCCCCGCCCCCTCCAGGGCTCCCAGCAGGGTCTCACAGGTATTGGGCTCGATCCAGTCGTCGGCGTCGATGAAGAGGATGTAGTCCCCCTTCGCCTCCTCCATGCCCAGATTGCGGGCGGAGGAGACGCCGCCGTTGGGTTTATGAAAGACCCGGACCCTGTCGTCCTGGCCGGCGTAGTCGTCACACAGGGCGCCGCTGCCGTCGGGAGAGCCATCGTCGATGAGGAGGAGCTCCCAATCGGCAAAGGTCTGGGCCAGAACGGAGTCCACGCACTTGGCTAACACGTTCTCCGCCTTGTAGACGGGGGCGATGATGGAGATTTTTGGCATACGCCGCCTCCTTGCCTGATTTTATCGTTTCATTATACCGTTCTTTCCCGGGAAATGCAACAGCAGCCGCAGTTTGAGGGGCAAAAAGAAGTGTAGGACTACAATACATATTGGACATCTGAATAAAAAAGGATGAAGGACAGGGCCTCATCGGTTATAGTTGAAGTTGCGGACAACAACCGAACGAGAGGAGACCATATC